>NZ_RCSQ01000072.1:0-43420 GCF_004103255.1 Pseudoalteromonas sp. PS5 | reverse complement strand
TAATTAAGCAAATTGGTATTATCTAGGGACAAACATGAAGCTTGGTCGTACTATTGCAGCTATAACAGCGTTTAATCTCGTTTCTGTCAGCCTGGCAATGACACTGCTCACCTCTACAATCATGCAAATTATGGTGATATTTTCTGCGCTGCTGTGCAGTGCTTTTGTCCAGCTTCAGTTACTCAAAAACATTGCCTCGGCTGAGCAGCATATGGATCACCTTGTCAGCAATTTCATGCATGACAACTGCGTTGACTTAACTTATCGATTTGATGAAAAAAGCCAAAAAACGCCCAAGTCCTGCTTGTTAATGAATGACTGCT
Source organism: Pseudoalteromonas sp. PS5 (assembly GCF_004103255.1). NCBI lineage: Bacteria > Pseudomonadati > Pseudomonadota > Gammaproteobacteria > Alteromonadales > Pseudoalteromonadaceae > Pseudoalteromonas > Pseudoalteromonas sp. PS5. The sequence continues at coordinate 43,097 of NZ_RCSQ01000072.1, read as the reverse complement.
TTGCTGTAATTGAGCACATTATCAGTGAGGTTTACGCATCTTCAGCTCGACTGCACCCGATGGCAGATAGTTTACGAGACACGTATGCGTCGATGACACAAAAAGCCACCTTACAGCATACTCACGGTGAATATTTAGCCACTTCGATTCAGTCCATGCTGGAGATATCGGCACGTTTAGATACCAGTTTAGAGCAAATTTATACGTCTGTTGAAAATGCCACTATAGCGGTGAAGAAAACCCGAGTAGATACAGACAAAAGCCAAGATAGCTTGCTTATCCTCGCTGAAAATATAAAAAAAACCAGTGAACAAATTGAGATCCTCAAAACTGATAGTAATGAAATAAGCTCTGTTCTTGAAGTCATAAATGGTATTGCTGAGCAGACAAACCTGCTAGCCCTAAACGCTGCAATAGAGGCTGCTCGGGCAGGCGAGCTTGGCCGAGGCTTTGCCGTAGTAGCTGATGAAGTTAGAAATCTTGCAGCAAGAACCAGCCACTCTACAAGGGAAGTTAGCCAAGTTATTAGTAAAATCCAATCCGGGACAGATTCTGTCTATGCTTTAATGCAGGCCGCACTCAAAGAGACAGACAACACCGTCAAGCTCAGCGAAGCTTCGACAAAAGAGGTGGATGAAATCGAAAATGCGATGTTGTTTATCAATGAGATGTCTCACGATATTCATCAGCAAGTAGGTGAACAAAAACAAGCATCAGATGCCGCACAAGAAAGTATAGAGTCCGTTGTGTTACTCAACTCAGATGCACTATCCAGCACAAAGATACAAGCAGTTTCTAATCAAGATCTTATTGCTCTGTCACAAAGCATCCATGAAAAGTTGTCAATTTTTAAAATCTCTGACTTTACCCCCGAGCTTGACCTAAGAAAAGATACCTCTCGACTCACCACAGTTGGCGACAAGCATAACAAGGATACACCAGAAGATGACTCTGGCGACATTGAGTTATTTTAAGACGCTAACGATTCTTGAGACTTGAGCTGATCACACAGCGCCAAGAATAGGGATTGATACTGTGATTCACTTTGGTGCTTAAGTGCCTTTTCAAACTCAATTGCAATGCTTGCCAATTCTGGGAATTCGAACATAGAAGCGGCTCCCGCTAACTTATGGCAACTCGCTTGCAGCGCAACAAAGTCTTTATTTTGCCAAGCATCAATCAATAAATACCGCTCTTGTTCAAAAGTACTGGCAAAGCTATCGCGCAGATCGGTGAGATCAATATTAATCGATTGCTGTGTACTGCTCGCATATTCGCTACTTAGATGAATATTAAGTATGCTTAATAGCTCGTTTTTATTAATTGGTTTGCCAATATGGCCGTTAAAGCCCGAATCAATATATGACTTTACTTCCTCTGTGAGCACATTTGCCGTTAGCGCATAAATGGGCCCTGAGTATCCCGCTGAACGAATAATATTTAACGCTTCCACCCCATCCATCCTCGGCATCTGAATATCCATTAGCACAAGATCTGGAAAGTCGCTTAAGCACTGCTCAACCGCCCTCGCGCCATTTTCTGCTACCGTCACCGTAGCACCTGTACGCTCAATCATACGTGAAAATAACTGTCGATTTTCTGCATGATCTTCAACTACCAACACGTTCCCTGACAGTAGAGGTTGTGCCTGTTGTGGCTTCTGAATATCAGTGACTGTCGAGTTAAGATAAACAGTACAGGGGACAAAGAATGAGAAGGTACTACCAAGCTCTAGTGCACTTTGCACTGTGATTTCACCATTCATCATGTTGGCCAGCTGGCTAGATAAACTCAATCCGAGGCCAGAACCACCAAAACGTCTAGTTATACTATTGTCTGCTTGCTGAAAGCTCTCAAAAATTCGCGCTATTTGCTGCTCATTCATGCCTATCCCAGTATCTACAACCTTAAACTGCAATCCATGCGGCACTTCCGAAACGCTAAACTCTATGCGACCTTGCTCTGTAAATTTCAGTGCATTGCTCAACAGATTTATTAATATCTGTTTTACTCGAATATAATCCAGCCTGACATAAGCCTTACTTCTCACTTGATCGCAGACAATAAACTCCAGTTGCTTACTGTGGATGTTCTGTTGAAACATATCACATAAATCAGCCACTAAGCTTGAGACTGAAAATTCAGTCGCCTCAAGCGCCAACCGTTCAGCTTCGATACGGCTTAGATCTAAAATATCATTGACTAAATCTCTTAAGTGGAGGCCTTGATTGTAGATAGTTTGCACGGATGCTTGCACCTGAGTACCGAGATCCTGCTCTGCAAGTAAGTCTTCAGCGTGACCCAGCACTGTAGTCAGTGGCGTTCTAATCTCATGACTCATATTAGCTAAAAACTGGCTTTTAACTTGGTTCGCAGCTCTAAGCTCATCTGCCTTTTGTTGCAGCTCTGACGTCCTAAGCGCCACTTTTTGACTGAGTTCCAACTTTGCTTTTTGTTCTACTTTACGACGATATAGTGCAAAAGCAGTGAGCAGAGTAAGTACAGCAATAATACCACCGAGTAATAGCAACTGGCTGCGCTGCTCTTCTTTAAGTCGTTGTAGCCTTTGCTCTTGTTTTAGCACTTCGACTTCACGACTCAGTTCACTGGCTTCATATTTAGCTCGATAGTCATTTAAGCGTTTGAGCACATCTTCATTCATCAAACGCTTTTGTGCTTCTATATTTTGCGAGTCATAGTTTCTTGCCTTATCGATATTACCTCTAGCAGCTTCAATTAACGCGAGTAGTCGCAATGCTGTGCGTTCTTTTTCTTGTTCATGCATGGTTCGACTTGCTATCAAACTCTGCTCGGCATTCGTGAAAGCATCTTCCAACTTACCTTGAGCAAACAATATCTTCGCCAATACAAACTGTGCTTCCATTAGGTTTGCTGGATTTTTTGCTTTTTCCGCATAATAAAGCGCAAAATTGGCGTTCTTTTCACCCTCTTCCAGCTGCCCTAGTGAATAACTTAGCAATGCAAGATTGACATACTCATAGGATAAATGTCTGACATCATTCTTGGCCTCATAGTAATCAATCGCTGCTAGATAGGAGGCTTGAGCCATTTCAGGCCGCTTAGTTTCGGTATACAACACGCCCAAATCAGCATGAGCCAATGCTGCACCATATTCATCGTTTAATTGGTTAAAGGCTTGAAGTGCTGTAAGTAGCATGCTTTCAGCTTTTTCATAAGCAGCTTGGCGAATATAGACACCTGATATATTTAGCAAAATATCAGCATGATCTTGTGCACTTCCAAACTCTTGATACAGCTCATCCGCTTTCAAATAGTGCTGCAATGCCAAGTCTAGTGAAAAGTTTTTGAAATAAGCTAAGCCAAGATTACTGTGTAAGTTAGCAGTTTCTATTGGCATATCTCTTTGCTCTGCTAATGCCAAAGCACGAGTATAAAAATCAATAGCTTGTTGGTAATGGCCGAGGTAAAAATTACTGATACCTTGTAGCTTAACCGCTTTGAAGTGATTGTCACTCAGTACTTTTGTTCTAGTAGCAAGTTCCAATTGAGATAAGTAATTTAGAGCGTCTTTAAATTGATTGCTATCATAAGCAGCTTTACTTAAGCTTAAAAGTACGTCTATTTTGGCCGCACCATTTAAAGTCGGCTCACGAAGCAACTCCATACCTAATATTTGCATGTGTTGCCAATCTGCACTGCGCTTCATTTCAATAATTCGCTCAGATAGGCTGGCATTATTTAAAGTTGCTTGTGCATTGAATGTAGCGGAGAAACAAACGAAATAGGCGATCGCAGACCAAGACGTAATCTGCCCCAATAAATTCATTGCTGCTCTCCATTGCTTATCATTTACTCTGCGTGGTAGTGTGAAGATACACCAAGACTCATGAGGCGACAATGTTCAATCCGCTTACAGATGTTATTTTTAGACTAATTTGTCAAAAGAGGTCTTGGAAAGCCCATACCATTGCAGCAGAACTGTTATCACAACAGATACTTCCTCGCTTGGATAAAGATGATAGTAAAGACTTGTTTAAACGAAACTTCCTAATTATGAATGCACTGTATCAATTGCAGCAAGAGCTTATTAAGGACGGCCAGTACTTGCATATTGAAGCGCTGAATATTCACCTCTCACCACTTTGCGATAGCCATCAACTCGCACAACATGACCCTCTCAGGAGCTACTATTTAGATTGGCAGCACTATGAAACAAGTAGTGAAGAGGTGAGTCAACTCCTAGATAGCTTCTGGCGCAAATTTGCATCTACAAATGCTGGGCAGCCATACGCAGTCTCTAGTCATGAACTGGCAGGCATCATCATCAAGTGGCAATTACCAAAAGATTATGACCGTAAACAACTAAGTAGAACATGGAGAAAGTTAGCATTTGCTCACCACCCAGATAAGTCAGGTGATGAGGAAACGTTTAAATGCTTAATGAATGAATACGAAATACTTAAGCACGCCCTAAGCACGTAGTGCCTTATAACGCTTATTCTTGATCTTACTGTTATTAAGCTTGCGCAGTGCAGGCTTTGCAGCTTCACGTTTTACCGCGACAAATGCCTGAACGTCATATATATTAATTTTACCTATTTGCTTAAAGCTTATGCCGTCTTCACCAGTTAAACAACCAACAATATCTGCTTTTCTCAGTTTCTGCTGCTTGCCCCCCTCAATCATTAAGGTAACCATATTAGATTTATAAGCTGATTTTTCTAACAGTGAATGACTCGGTAAAGTGCCATGCTTTAGTGCCTGACCATAGAGCTCAATAAGCTGATCCACTTTAAACGTCTCTTTTTCACCATACAGTGACAGTGCGACGCCTTTATGCTCTCCTCGACCTGTGCGCCCCACTCGGTGCACATGTGTTTGAGGTTCTAGTGCCAAATGATAATTAATGACCAGTTCAACTTCATCTACATCTAGCCCTCTGGCTGCTACATCCGTTGCCACCAGTATATTGGCACTTTTATTTGCAAAGGTAAGCAAAGACCACTCTCGTTCTCCTTGGTCTAAGTCTCCATGTAATTCAACACATGCGAGCCCGGTCTGACGCAGTTCTTCAAATAATCGCTTAGTCTCAGCTTTAGTATTACAAAACACAATACAGCTCTGAGGTTGGTGCTGCATCAATAAAACTCTCAGGGCGTTAAAGCGCATTTTATTATTATCTAATCGATAGAAGGTTTGCTTAATACTGTGATGCACCTGTTCTTCTTGTGCTTCAACCAGCTCCGGCGAGCGCATATATTGCGTCGCCAACTTCATGATTTTATCTGGATAAGTTGCACTAAACATCAGAGTTTGTCGCATTTGCGGCAGGTACATTGCTATGCTTTCTAACGTTTCAGTAAAGCCCATATCCAGCATTTGGTCAGCTTCATCAAACACTAGGGTCTGCACTTCTGTCAGTATGAGTGAGCCGTTCAGTACATGCTCTTCCACTCGACCAGGCGTACCAACGATAATATGAGCACCATGCTGCAGTGACCTCATTTGTGGTTCAATAGACACCCCACCACATAGTGTTTGTACTTTCACGTTACCGATCATTGCTGCCACACTTTTAATCTCTTGTGCTACCTGATCGGCCAGCTCTCTGGTTGGGCACAGTACGAGTGCTTGCGCATCATTGGTCTGTAGCTGTAGCTTATTTAATATAGCTAATGCAAAAACCAACGTTTTACCTGAACCTGTCTTCCCTTTAACAACCAAGTCTTGCCCTTCAAGCACTGGCTGTAAGCTAGCAGATTGCACGGCCGTTGGTATGACATAGTTAAGATCGATAAGGCGTTTTGCTAAGGCTGGGTTTAAAGGAAGTTGAGAAAAAGAGGTTATCGACACTGTGCTTTCCTATTCGCTATCTTAATCTAGCATTTTATACCAATTACATAGATTCTCTAATCGCTTATTGCCATTGCTGTCAATTTCATCACCGTAATAATCGGATTTATACGCCAATATATGCTTTAATTCTTGCGCACATTTCATTTTATCAAGGATCATCATGAAGTTTAGATCACTACTGGTAGCTGTCTTGACGATGAGCTTAAGCTCGGCGCTTCAAGCCCAAGAGTTCAGCGAACAGCAACTGGCGCAGGTTAAGCAAGTTAGAGAAGCGGCAAGTCAAAGCAATCTGAGCTGGCAACTGTTAACGTCGCTGACTACGGAAGTTGGACCAAGATTACCAGGTACTGAAAACGATAAAAAAGCAGTTGCCTGGGCAAAGAAACATTTGGAGCAACTAGGCTTTGACAAGGTTTGGGTCGAAGAAGCGACTTTCCCAGAGTGGCGTCGCTACCATGAGTCAGCAAAAATTCTTCTACCAAGTGAGCAACCACTACACCTTACAGCACTGGGAAATAGCATCAGCACGCCAACTGAGGGGTTAAGCGCTGAGGTGGTACTGTTTGAAACATTAGATGAACTCATTGCAGCACCCGCTGGCAGCCTAAATGGGAAAATAGCCTTCATTAACTACCGTATGAACCGCGATATAGATGGCAACGGTTACGGCCCTGCTGTCAGAGCCCGTAATAGTGGTGCTGTTGAAGCTGCAAAAAAAGGTGCCATTGCGTATATGATGCGTTCCGTAAGTACTAGCCATCATCGCTTTGCTCACACTGGTGGTAGCCACTATAAGACTGGGGTAACCAAGATCCCTGCAACGGCTGTTGCCAATCCAGATGCAGATCAATTAGCACGACTTATTAATGCCGGTCACGACGTGAAGGTATCACTGAATATTCAAACTGAAAATCTGGGACAAGGTACTAGTTACAACGTCATTGGTGAGTTTACCGGGACTGAATTTCCTGCACAATATGTGCTGATCGGTGGTCACTTGGATTCTTGGGATTTGGGCACTGGCGCTTTGGATGATGGTGCAGGTGTTGCGCTTACCATGGCTGCTGCCAAGCATATTGCCGATGTTAAGCGTCCAAAACGTAGTATTCGTGTCGTGTTATTTGCCGCTGAAGAGCTAGGCCTTTGGGGTGCAAAAGCATACTTTAAAAAACATAAAGCAGACCTAGATAACATTGTTGCAGCAGCTGAGTCCGACTTTGGGGCGGATGTGGTGTATGCGTTTGAGTCCAATGTGAATGCAGCGTCATTACCAGTGGTACGAGAAATCGCAGCGCAGCTAGCACCTTTAGGTGTGAAATACATAGGTAAAAATAGCGCACATGGTGGGCCTGATCTTATCCCGCTAAAAAATAGCACCTCGGCGCCTATTTTTGCACTGCATCAAGATGGCACAGATTATTTTGATTACCATCATACCGCAGACGACACACTTGATAAGGTCGATCCAGCCAAGTTGAAACAGAATACTGCGGCTTACGCCGTTTTTGCTTTGATGGCGGCAGATGCCAAAACCAAGATGGCGGGGAAATAAATTTTTACACTTATAAGGGACAAGTAGGCTTGTTCCTTTCTCATCTATTGTCTATTTTAACAACACCTTTTGATGCAATTATAATTAGTATATGGAAATCAAAAACTTATTATTTTCGGTTTATGACACACTCTTCGACTTTATCAGTCGCAATAAGCTGGTTGTCACCGTGTTTATCGCTTTAACTGTTTGCCTTTACTTTTACCACCGACAGCAACAGGAAATCTCTAGTTATCGTTCTTTATTAAACGCACCTGAGGTGGATGATATTATTATCTTTGATACTGCAAAACGGTCTCAGCACCTTTATGAACCAGCTTTCCAAGTGCTGCAAGTTACCGCATTATCCGATGACTATATAGAAGTAAAAGCAGGTGCATTTACCTACCGTACCATGCGCAATATTACCCGTGATATTCGTGTCAGTATGCTAATGACAGACCGCTACTTTAAACCACAAAAGCAGACTCTAGAAAAAAGTAAATTACTGGATTTACTAGATAATGAAACGATAATGTCAGTCTATCGCCCTGTTGGTATTCATGTTTTAGGCGGCGTAGTCAGGCCAAGATTTAAAAAGCCTAAACCGCTTTACCATGGGCCAAACATTTCGGCACAAAACCAAGATGCGATTCGAGCTTATCATCGAGAAGAATTTGAAGCCGCAAGACAGGGGTTTGCCGATACAGCTAAATCTGGCAATCCATGGGGACAATATAACTACGCAACTATGCTACGTGATGGTGAAGGAGGTGTTAAAGACATTCCAGCGGCAATCCATTGGTTACAGCTTTCCGCAAAGCAAGGAAATCACAAGGCCAAAGCTGCGTTAGATACGCTGTGTAAAACCCATCACTGCCAGACTACGAATAACTAGTTGTGGTTTTGCTTATGATAGGCAGTTGTCAGTATATTTTCTTCAAAGTCCGACTGGTTTAACGGCTTAGAGTGAAAATATCCTTGTGTCATATCACATAGCAACCCTTTTAAGAACATGCACTGAGCTGGAGTTTCGACCCCTTCAGCGATGACTTTCAGATTGAGTTTATGTGCCATCAAAATAATAGCACTAACTAACGCTTTGTCCTCTTCGTCTTCAGGCAGATCGCGGATAAAAGTTCTATCTATCTTCAACTTAGATAAGGGGAATCGCTTTAAATAGCTCAAAGAGGAGTACCCGGTTCCAAAGTCGTCAATGGCCAGCTCAACTCCCAACGCTCGCAGCGCCTTTAACTGTGCCAATATTTTATCTGAATTATCAACTAACACCGATTCGGTAATTTCTAATGTCAGATACTTTGCTTCCAGTTTTGTGTCTCTCAATACTTTTTTGACAAGCTCAACCATATCTTGACGTTTAAATTGAATGCTGGACACATTAACCGCAATAAAAAGAGGATTGCCATAATTGTCTTGCCATGCTTTAGCCTGTGAACAAGCATGATAAAGCACCCATTCACCGATGGGTAAAATAAGGCCTAATTCCTCGCATACCGGAATAAACTGCTCAGGAGAAACATGTCCTAATAATTCACTTTTCCACCTCAGTAATACCTCGCAGCCCACTACTTCTGCGCTGCCTAGTTGGGCGAAAATCGGTTGGTATACTAATGATAACTCTCTGTTTGACAGCGCTTTGTGTAAGGCGCTTTCCAGCACACTTCTTGCCTTTGCATGTTGGTGCATAGCCGAGGTATAAAATTGGAAGCAGTCACGACCATGATCTTTTGCTTTATACATCGCACTGTCGGCATTGCGCAATAGCACTTTACGATCCCCCCCATCATCAGGGTACAAAGTGATCCCCATACTGCCGGACACATAGGCCTCATGCCCCTCCAAATGGAATGGGTTTGCCAATGCCCGCAATATTTTTGTCGCAATATGCTCCAAGTCACTAATTGAACTAACATCTTGCAGTAGCAATGCAAACTCATCGCCACCAAGACGCGCTACCGTGTCAGAACTGCGAACGCACTCATGGATACGACTTGCTGCTTCTTTTAGCAATAAATCACCGATATGATGACCAAGGGTATCATTAACTGCTTTGAATCGATCGAGATCGATAAAGCAAATCGCAATCCGTTCGTCTAATTGCGCAGCGCGCTTTAGCGCTAGGTCAAACTTCACATGAAAATGATGACGATTGGCTAGCCCCGTCAAACTATCAAAGTTAGCCTGCTGCCACATTAACTGCTCATTGCGCTTTCTAGACGTAATATCACTGAAAAGCGCAACATACATATCAATTTCTCGCGCTTCGTTAAATACAGAAGACACTTGTAGCCAACTTGGATAAATTTCGCCGTTTTTACGCTTGTTCCAAATTTCCCCTTCCCAATGACCTTTATGAATTAAGTCTTCATACAATCCATTGAAAAATCTATCATCATGCCTGCCTGAATTTAATAATGCCGGTGTCTGGCCGATAACTTCGTCTACGCTGTAGCCGGTGATCTCAGTAAAGGCACGATTTACCATCTGAATATGATTGTGTTTGTCGGATACCAGCACACCTTCTGATGTTGTGGCAAATACTGTGCTGGCTAAGCGTTGCTCACGTTCATTCTCAAGCTCTAGGGTAATATCTTGTATAACGTAGATAAACCCGAGCCTAGCCTGATTTTCACTCACAACAGGTGCACACAATACCCTTACGTTTAAATAGTCAAAGCGCTCATCTAACTTACACTCTATCGTGCCTTCTTCTAATAGGCGCTCTGAATCCAGCACGTCAAATAAGGTATAGATAGATTGGGATTTTAAACTATCAAACTCTCCCAACTCTTTTAGTACCGCGCCATTCACGGCCTCTATGTGATGGGTTTCATCAGTAAAAACCAAGTAGGCGTTAATGCTATCGAAGATAGCACTAAGCTTTGCCCCTTGCGCTTGTGAGCGCTGATTAGAACGCTTAAGCCTCACCAATACTGCCATCAACACCGCCATAGAGAGGATCAAAACCGCAATTACGGCTGTTAGCAGCACCACTTGTACCATATTGGCTTGCTTGATCTTCTCCGTCTGCAACAGGACTTGTTGCTCAAGGTTAGCTTGATAGTGCCATAGGTCTTGTTGTAATTTGCGCTGCTCGCTCATGTCTTGAATGATTGACAGTAACTTGGGGTTGCCATTTAAGTCTTCAAAAGGTGTGGAATGCACGCTCACCGTTTTTATGCTGCCATCGGCGATTTGATGCTGAAAGATAAAGTAATTGCGCCCCTCATTTAATGCGGCTTGACGCTCATTAGCAACTTGTTCGGCAGTAAATAAGTTGATGTCTTGAATAGCTTTACGCTCTAACGTTGCCTCACTATAACCATAAAACGCTGCTGCTGATTTATTGGCATCTACAATTTTACCTGTGGCAGGGTCAATGATTAGCATCACAGCACTATGGTTGGAAAAAGTATAATATGGCAGCTCAGTTGCACCTGCGCCCAAGCAAACAAGCGACAGCAGACATCCAAGCATTTTCGACAACAACTTCAAACTCTGACCCCTTAGGATATCGATTTATCTAACTGCAGCAGCTATAGAGCAAAGGGCATGTGAGCGACATCTTACACCAACTGCGCTTAAAATTCGCTCCATGTAAGGGAGTAAACCCAACGCAGACTGCGTTAACTTTGGCATTAAGTATCCTATACTTTGGATAAATGATGCTTTTTTAGCAGCCAGTTTTAGCGTATTCCTTATCCAAACCTCAGGCCATGAAGACTTTTGTTTTTTTTCATGAAAAAAAACTCAACACACTCGTCTTTAGATAACAATTTATACACCTGACCAAACCAACTGACAAGACGGTGCATTCTGAAAATATGGTCTAATTCGCAATAATGTCAATTTGCTTGCTAAACCATTTACGCTTCCAACTCGTACAGCTAGGAAAAATATACTTAGTTGATATACTAAACCAAACTTAACTCATAGTGCGCCAATGAAATACCAAGACTTACGTGATTTTATAAAACAGCTTGAAAAGCAAGGGGAACTTGTTCGCGTCACCCAGCCTATTTCTACTAAACTAGAAATGACTGAGATTGCCGACCGAACGCTTCGTGCCGGCGGCCCCGCCATTTTATTTGAAAACCCTATCGGCTTCGATATTCCCGTTTTAGCCAATCTTTTTGGTACCCCGAAACGTGTTGCTATGGGTATGGGGCAAAATGATGTCAACGAGCTAAGAGAGGTTGGCAAACTGCTCGCGTTTTTAAAAGAGCCTGAGCCACCCAAAGGGATTAAAGAAGCTCTGGGTCAAATACCGGTATTTAAACAAGTGTTAAATATGCCCGCCAAAGAGGTAAAAAAAGCCCCATGTCAGGAGGTTGTACTTAGTGGTGATGAAGTTGATTTAACCAAGCTACCTATCCAGCACTGTTGGCCCGGTGATGCTGCACCTTTGATTACTTGGGGCTTAACGGTTACCAGAGGCCCTTATAAAAAGCGCCAAAACTTAGGAATTTACCGTCAGCAACTACTCGGTAAAAATAAAATAATCATGCGCTGGCTCTCACATCGAGGTGGCGCACTAGACTTTCAAGAGTGGTGTAAAGAGCACCCGGGCGAACCATACCCTGTCTCAGTTGCACTGGGCGCCGATCCAGCAACTATTTTAGGCGCCGTTACGCCGGTGCCGGATACTCTGAGTGAATACGCATTCGCAGGGTTGCTGCGTGGTAGCAAAACTCAGGTCGTCAAATCTATCTCGAACGAACTTCAAGTTCCAGCAAGTGCCGAAATCGTCTTAGAAGGATATATTCAACCGGGCGAGCTCGCGCCAGAAGGTCCGTATGGCGACCACACCGGTTACTATAATGAAGTAGATGACTTCCCTGTGATGACGGTCACTCATATTACCCATCGTAAAGATCCAATTTATCACAGTACGTATACTGGCCGTCCACCTGATGAACCAGCGATTCTTGGTGTTGCCCTTAATGAGGTATTTGTTCCCATCCTACAAAAGCAGTTTCCAGAAATCGTCGATTTTTATCTTCCACCAGAAGGCTGCTCGTACCGTATGGCGGTCGTCACCATGAAAAAGCAGTATCCGGGGCATGCTAAACGCGTCATGATGGGAGTATGGTCTTTCCTACGTCAGTTTATGTACACCAAGTTTGTGATTGTTTGTGATGATGACGTCAATGCAAGAGATTGGAATGATGTGATCTGGGCTATTACCACCCGCATGGATCCTGCAAGAGACACCACCCTAGTTGAAAGCACACCTATTGACTACCTAGATTTTGCTTCGCCTGTGTCAGGACTTGGTTCCAAAATGGGCATGGATGCCACAAACAAGTGGCCAGGAGAAACTGACCGCGAGTGGGGGGAGCCTATTGTGATGGATCCTACGATAAAACAACGTGTTGATGAAATCTGGGACAGTCTCGGGATAGACATCAAATGACATATATCATCTAACATTGTTCACTTAGCTATGCTAGAGTGCACAGACTTTAGCCACGTGCTTAATAAAGGTAAGGTATGCAAGTATTAGCAGCAGAGGTTGTTTCTATTACACCTCTTACAGAATTTGTTCACAAAGTTATTTTAAAACCTGAAGAGACAGTCAAGTTTGAAGCCGGTCATTATCTGCAAGTCGTACTTGGAGAAAAAGACAAGCGCGCTTTTTCTATCGCCAGTAGTCCATCGACTCAAGATCAACTGGAATTACATATCGGTGCCTCTGGTGCAGACTCTTATGCCATGCAATCTTTAGAGCACCTACGTCAGGCATTTGATACCAAGCAAACCGTACAGTTAGAGGTGGGTCTTGGCATCTCGCAGTTACGCACAGATCAAAACCGCCCATTAGTATTACTGGCGGGCGGTACAGGGTTTTCTTACGTAAAATCAATGGCTGACTATCTGGCTGAAACGGGATACGACCAACCCGTACTGTTTTACTGGGGCGTAAAAGAAGAGTCAGCACTTTATGCAAAAGCAGAAATGGAAGCTTGGGCGTCATCCAACAAACACTTTCAATTTATTCCTGTAGTAGAAAATGCCAGCGATGCTTGGCAAGGCCATCGCGGCTATGTACATCAAGCTGTGATGAAAGATATTGTTTCGTTAGAGCCATACAGCATCTATATGGCTGGGCGCTTTGACATGATTGGCATCGTGCGTGATGATTTTATCAACCATGGCGCAGAGCGTGAGTTTATGTACGCAGATGCCTTCGCGTTTATTAAGTAACCAGAACTAAGTTATTTAATAGCAATTTATTCAATGTGTGACTGGTCGTCAGTCACACATTGAAAAAATAGAACAAATCAATCAAAACAATCCATTTTACCAAAGTTCACTCGCCCGCTATTCTCTTCGTACACACAAATACCGCGAGAAGTATGATGAGTAAACTCTATGTTCGTGACATTATGTCACCCGATTTTCCAACACTAACCGCTGACACTGAACTTACTGATGCCATTTCTTTGCTGCAAAAGCATCATTTAATTGGTGCTCCTGTGGTAGATACACAGCGTCATCTGGTTGGATTTGTATCAGAACAGCAAATGCTCAAGCCTTTGCTTAATTCCAGCTACTTTTGCGATGGTAAAGTGCAGGTAGGAGATTTACTGGCAACGCCGGCCCTGAGTGTTGAAGCTGCAACAACCGTTGTCGACCTAGCACAGCGAATGCAGCAAAATAGCCCTAAGGTTTATCCTGTCATAAACGAAGGTAAAGTCATAGGAATTGTGACGCGTAGCCAAGTGGTTGCGGCACTCAAAGAAAGTTATCTTAGCTGTGCGGGATAATCCCACACAGCTAGTTCAATTTAGGCTTTCTTTGCAAGTAAGGCTTTTTTATCGGCCTCACTTAAAAAAGCAATCTCAACTGCATTGCGCTGCGCTTTATGGATATCACTCAAGTCTAGACCTGCCGCCGCAGCTGCATGGCTATACTCGTTATCTAGCTCAATACCTTGAACCGCAGGATCGTCAGTATTGATGGTTGCCAACACGCCATGATCTAAAAATGCTTTTAACGGATGCGTGGTTAAGCTTTCGACAGTGCTTGTTTGGATGTTACTGGTTAGGCAAGACTCGATCCCGATACGATTATCACGTAAATAGTCCATCAGAGCAGGGTCATGGATTGCTTTAACTCCGTGACCGATACGTGTTGCACCAAGCTCCTTAATAGCTTGCCAGATACTTACCGCGCCCTCAGCTTCGCCAGCATGCACGGTCACACCAAGATAAGCATCACGAACCTGTTTGTAATGTTCAATAAACAGCTCGCCAGGGAAGCCCAGCTCGTCACCCGCGAGGTCAATCGCAACTAACTGCTCCTTAAAAGCAAGTAGCGCGTCTAGCTCATATTGGCATTTCTCAACACCAAATGTGCGTGACATAATGCCAATCAGGTTAACCTGAATGTCTTGACCCTTGACTGCACTTTGCACTCCGTCGACTACGGCTTCAACCACGCCCTGCGGGTGTAGATTATGGGTTTTTGCCATGTAGTAAGGGCTAAACCTTAACTCAGTGTAATCAATACATTGTGCAACTGCGTCGGCAACATTTTCCACCGCAATACGGCGACAAGCATCGTAGTCACCTAGTACCTTTACACCCCAATCTAGTTTTTCAAGAAACGCCATGAGGTTGGGGGCATTGTCTAACACTTGCACATGGGGGCGCAGGCTTTCAATATCTGTAGCAGGGAGTTCCATATTAAACTGCTGGCCAAGTTCTAAAATCGTTGTCGCACGAACGTTACCATCTAAGTGGCGATGTAAATCTAATAGCGGAAGTGTGTTATTGATCATAAGAGGCTCGATTTGCAGTTAAAATTTTTGGGATCATACGCACCTAACCTAAGATAGCAAGGACAAATGTCAGTCTTGAGTATAGCTAACTTTAATACAAAAAAGCCTGCACATCGCTGGGCAGGCTGTTTGTTACGATTTTGCGATTAAATACGCTTTTTCGTAGGTATGTATTTTTTCGTAGGCGAGCTGAGCTTGTTTACTCCAGCGCGCTTCCCATGGGTGGGCACTTAATGAGTCAAAAATCTTAGCGGCGAGTTCATAATCCGCTTCTGCGTTACAAAGGCACGCAAGTGCAAACAATAGCTCTTTATCATCAGGGTGCTTTTTCAACTGTTGTTGTAAGGCTAATTTAAGCTCTGCGTTAGCCTGTGTATTGTATTGCAGATATTCAGCCAATTGATGATATTGACCCTGCTTCAATAACTTCTTCAAGTCTCCAGTGACTTCTGCAATACGCCCCTGTTGTAACTTAACTTTGGTTAGCGCAGGTACTGCATGTGCCTTTACAGCTTTAGGTAGCATATTAAACAAAGCGTCAGCTTGTTCTGGTGTGGCTGTAAACATGCGCTCAAACAGAGTTTGCCACTGTGCATCACTCCAATTTAGCTTTTTATGCCACTTTGCAATTTGTGTCGTGGCTTGTTCAGACTGCTGCGCCTCAACACATGCTGCAATATACCCACTTAGCACCGCAGCGGTTGGCTTCGCCGCTGACATTTTGTCATCTAATAAAGCCAACGCTTGCTCACTATTATTGGCTTCAAGCCACAGCGTCGCAAGCTGTCCTTGGTTATCATCGGATATCGCTTCTAACTCAGTATTGGCTTTAACAATATCCCCTTGCTTCAAAGCTGCTTTTGCAGCGATGGCGCGAACATAGTCTTGACGCTCATCTGGCTGCGGCGTTTTTGCTAACAACGTTGCGGCTTGCTCTACTTCACCATTAATTAATAGCCACAAGCTTTCATCCCAAGCTTGCTGCGCTTTTAATTTACGCTTTCTTGAAAAGTGACCTTTAGTATTTATTAGGTGACGCCACGACCAACGCACTATCTTACCCAGCAACACTAAAGCTGTGATAGCGAGTAATAACAAGATAGTGAAAGACACTATGCTGCCTTCAATCGTAGTTTGATTGAAGGAGATAAGCACATAGCCTTTTTCATCAATCAGTAGATGGCTCGCAGCTAAGGCAATGAAAATGAGTACGAAAGTAATGATTTTTGCCATCATTTGAGCCACCCCTTCACAGCCACAGGCGTTGCTAGTTCAACAGAATCTTGGCGTTGCACTTCGCTGCGGCTTAGTTTGTGCAGCGCCTGTTGCATCGCATTCACCGAGGGGTGCTGGGTGTCAAAATAACGCGCCAGTGTTTCGGCTGCACCATCAAGGGCACTAAAATAAATGCCTGCTTGTTGATCCATTAGTGCCGTTTGCGCCTGAGTCAAATAAGCACGTAGCTGAGCGCGAATAAGTAGCTGTTCATTCTTATCAAGGAGCGGGTCGATGATCACTTCGTCATGATGGCGTATGGTAATAAAGTCATCAACTAATCTCTGCCAAGAGCGCTGTAAGTTTGCTTTCCAATCATCAACCTGTTGCGATAACACAGCGTCTTCACTCACACTCGTTTGGGGGATCTGTTTGGTTTTAATCGTTAGCACGTCAACCTGAGACAGCAAGCCATGAAGCTCGAAATAGAGCGACTCTGTTTGTGGTTTGGGCAAAGCTTTCAAGGTAGCAATGTCGGTGGCAATCGCCTGTTTCACCACTGCGGTGTTGGACTCAGACGCTAAGCTCTCTAACAACCGCTCAAGGATAGCAACAGCACCAAGGTAATCTTGTTCTGCTGCAACCTTAAACGTAGCTAAGCGCTGTAAATATAAAGCTTCTGAGGCAACTGCACCACTTACTTGCTGCTGCGCCTTAGCAAGCGTCTGCATAAGCTGTGTATCCACATTTTGCTGTTGCTCAGCCAATCGCTTTGTGACATCACCTTGCAGTGAGTCGAGCACTTTTTCTACCCGCTGAAGTTGTGATTTAGCGCCATTCAATTGTGTACTTAGGAGCTGATTTTCCGCGCTAATTGCTTGATTAGCCAATAACGTTTGTTGCAACTGTTGTTGTTGCTGTAGATAAACATAGCCAGCACCAGTACCACTACCAAGCGCGACGAGTAACGCCAAGAGCGCAACCTTACTCACTCCTGTTTTTGCTTGATGTGATGCGACCGTTTGCTCAACTGCTCTTTGTGTTTGCTGAGTATTTGTATGCTTTGTTTGCGATTCAGACTGAGTCATTTTGCGCCCTTGCTGCATGGTATAGTCGATGATACTCCCTGCGATGGCACGATTATCAGGGCCATGACATACCACAATTTGAGACTGTTCAATGTTATAGGATTGCTGTACATGCTCAGCAATACGTTGGCTCACAACAAAGAAAGTACGCTGAGCCAACCAATCTTTACTTGCTGACGACTGCGTATTAAAAATCGCATCCGCTGCACTGTTACTGGTAATGACTATACCTTCAATCTGCTGGCTTCGCCAGTGGTCTAACCAGCTATCCGAGGTATCCTTTACCGCAGTGCGCTCATACACCGCCAAGCTATCAACGATGGCACCTCTTGCTTTGAGGGTTTGGGCAATAACGGGACGCCCACTTTTGCCTTTAACCAACAATACACGTTTACCCTCAACCGACGACAGCTGCCGAAGTGCAAGCAACCCTTCAGAGTCTGGTTGCTTAGGATATTTAGCCTTGATATTAAGAGTTTGCTGTATAGCATCGGCCGTGCCTTCACCAACAGCAAAGGCTGCGCAATGCCCCGCTAATGGTAATGCTAATTGGCTAAAATAGCGCACTGCATCTGGTGATACGAAAATGGCTAACTCGGCTTCATGTATCATCGCCTGAGCCGCGTCACTAACCGCGACTTCATTTAACCTTAGTACAGGGCAAATCACAGAGCTTATCTGCTGCTGTGACAATAACTCAGATAACGGCTCAGATTTTCCAACAGGTCGAGTCAGCGCAACTTTCATTTAAGCGTCCTTATAAACCTCAGCTAAAATCTTGTCTGCTCCTTGTGCAAGTAACGATTCGGCGAGTTGAATGCCAAGTTGCTCAGCCTCTGCGACAGTACCACGGCACTCACCACGCAAGATTTCACTACCATCAATTGCACCGACTAGACCTCGTAAGTGTACTTGATCACCCGAAACTTCAGCGTACGCACCGATTGGAACCTGACAGCCCCCCTCTAAACGACGGTTCATTGCTCGCTCAGCAAGTACACGAATGCGCGTGTCAGTATGTTCAAGTGGTGCTAAAAAGGCTTTGGTCTGTGCATCATTGCTACGACACTCAATGCCCACCGCGCCTTGACCATTTGCCGGTAACGAAGCTTCAGGCTCAATATAGCTTGCGATTCTATCAATCATTTCTAAACGGATAAGTCCCGCTGCGGCCAAAATAATGGCATCAAACTCACCGGCGTCCAACTTGGCTAGGCGGGTGTTCACATTCCCCCTCAAGTCCTTAATTACCAGATCAGGACGTGCCGCTCGAATTTGACACTGGCGTCGTAAACTAGAAGTGCCCACTATTGCACCTTTTGGTAGCTCTGCCAGTGACGCATAAGTATTAGATACAAACGCATCCCTTGGGTCTTCACGCTCACAAATAGTGTGCAGTTCTAGCCCTTCAGGAAAATCAACAGGCACGTCCTTCATTGAGTGCACAGCAATGTCAGCTCTGCCCTCTAACATTGCCTGCTCCAGCTCTTTTACAAAAAGCCCTTTACCGCCGATCTTGGCCAAAGGTGTATCTAAGATTTTGTCGCCTTTCGTCGACATTGGCACAAGCTCTACTTTTAAGTTTGCATGGTGTTTTTCAAGTTCAGCTTTTACAAACTCAGCTTGCCAAAGCGCTAACGCGCTTTTACGAGTCGCAATACGTAATACGGAAACTTGTTCTGTCATGATTTGCCTTTTGCGTTAGTACAGCAACTCAAAGCGTCGCTGTATATTCTTATATTTGGTAACTTGGCCGCACGAATGAACGGCCTCAGCATGAGTGGGTCAGATCATTGCTGTGTATTATCAACGATGCGAAATGACTTCTGTGCTAATAACTGTCCAGCATTCGTTACTACTTCAACTCGCCAGTCGCCAGTTTGACTCGGCATAATATTTTTACTCGAGTAGGTTCGATAACGCATCGCTTCAATAGGTAGTTCAACCTCAGCCATTAATTCATCTTGATGAAACCACAAGTGCGATACAAGCTCCCCCTTGAGAGCATGTACTTCAGTGAAAAAGTAAAGTTTCTCTTTGATTTGCGCTGCGGAGATAATGTCTTTGAGTACATTAGTCGGCTCGCGATTATCAACCATCGTGGTTAACACCGCTCGACTAATAAATTGTGTATCAATCTTTGCTCCCAGCGCTACGCTTGCTACCTGCGCATCTGGGTTAAATCGCTTTATCTGCCCTGTTTCTGTTTCTGTTTCTGTTTCTGTTTCTGTTTCTGTTTCTGTTTCTGTTTCTGTTTCTGTTTCTGTTTCTGTTTCTGTTTCTCCAACAGGTTGCTGCACCACTTCATTCAATGCAAGATCTGAAGCGGTATTCGTGGTAAGCACAGCTGTAACAGGCGATTCATTGTCAGCTGTTCCTTGCGCTACACTAGGTAGAGCCTCACTCGTGTCTAACGCTACAGCCATATCATCAGCGCTGTCGATATCAATCGTGGCGGCGACAACTTGGCCATCATCTTCGTCAGCATTCACACTGTTGACGACACCGTAGACACCCGCAGTTGCAATACCAGCAAATGCCACCGTTGCCATAAAAATGCGCTTCCAGTGCCATTGATAGGTCACCGCTGAGGGCTTTGAAGGCTGCTTACTCACCGACGTTTTTATGACAATTTTTTGTGACATTGCTTTGCTCCTGTATCTGTCACCTGCATATGATACTGAGTTATATTAATCACTCAGTCTTTCGATAAGCCAAGCACGAATGGCTTTTAATTCTTCAAGACAAACCTGATGCTCCATGGGATAGTCTTGCCAGCTTACCTCATAACCTTGCTGCTTTAATGTATTAAAGGCTTGTTCACCAGCAAACATTGGAACCACTGGATCTGCACTACCGTGTGCCATAAAAATCGCAAGTTCAGTTTGCTTCGCTTCTGCACTCAGTTTTTCAGGCACACACATATAAGTGGATAGTGCCATGACACCAGCTAGTTTTACAGCCAAACGCGGTGCAAGATGAAGCGCAATCACGCCACCTTGAGAAAACCCAGCAAGAATAATACGGTTAGCTGGAATACCTTTATCTAACTGTGCCTGAATTAACGCTTCAACCTGAGCTGAAGAGTCTCGCACACCTTGCTCATCCGCTCTTTTATCCAGATCAAATGATTTAATATCATACCAAGCACGCATGACCATACCACCATTTATGGTGACCGGCTGCTCTGGTGCATGTGGAAAAATAAATTGTACGCCTAATTCACCTGGTAAGTTTAGCTCAGGTGCAATCGGTAAGAAGCCATTACCTGAGTCGCCCAAGCCATGTAACCAAATGATGCTCGCTTTATGCTCCCCCACGGCGGGGTGTTCTACAAACTCCAACATCAATCGTGCTGCCACTCTATAGGGGTATTTGCTTGCTTCGTGGCTGCGTCGCTCATAAATTGCCAAAACTCAGCACCGGAGCGATTATCAATCCACTGATCACCACGCAATTCAAAGTGATGACCATTAAACTTAGTCGCCACCCATACTTGGTGCAATGGTGCTTGTTTGTTGATAATAATTTTGCTCTTGTCAGGGAAAATAATCTCTAGAATTCCCGCTGCTGATTCGTAATCTAAATCAGCGTCACAATCATCGATCTGCTCTTCAATAGTCAACATTAGCGCATCGGCTAACTCATGATATTCACTTTCTGTCATCGTGATTTCCTCTTACTGACGCACTGCGGCATGGTGCCTAAGCTTAACTCGCTATTTGAGCAATTTGATGAAGACGAAATTTCAATAGCGAAAAGCTGCTTTTTTTATCAATTCTGTTACTCTGCGATTATAAAGGCACTGACACGAATTATCTAATGAAAGCGACACCTTATAAATTTAGCGTAACGGCACTTGTTTTTACTACTTTAATCGGATTATCGGGTTGCGGTCAAAGCGGTCCGCTTTATTTGCCTGAGCAACAGGCTAAAAAATCAAACCAATCGAAAGTAGAACAAGCAAACCAGCCTGCAGCAGAACAACAGGAGCGTTAAAATGGATTATTTCAATTACCGAGATGGTAAGTTATTTGCAGAGGATGTCTCGATTAGCGATATAGCCAAGCAATATGGTACTCCCTGTTATGTCTATTCGAAAAAAACCCTCGTTAGGCATTATCACGCTTTTACGGATGCCGCAGCCGGTCATCCCCACTTAGTGTGCTATGCAGTAAAAGCAAACTCCAATATTGCCGTCTTGAATGTCTTAGCTCAGCTTGGTTCTGGTTTTGATATTGTGTCAAAGGGTGAACTTGCTCGTGTACTTAAAGCCGGTGGAGATCCACAAAAAGTCGTCTTTTCTGGTGTCGCAAAAACAGAAGATGAAATCGCGTTTGCGCTTGATACTGGTATAAAGTGTTTTAATGTTGAATCGATTGCAGAGCTTCACCGGATCAGTGAAGTAGCGACTAGGCTAGATAAAATCGCGCCTATTTCATTGCGCGTAAACCCGGATATTGACGCGAAGACTCACCCTTACATTTCGACGGGCTTGAAAGAAAATAAGTTTGGTATTGATATCAAGGCTGCATTTGATGTGTACCAGCTCGCCTATGCCCTACCTGGCTTAAAAGTAGTTGGGATCGACTTCCACATCGGGTCTCAGTTAGTTGAGGTTAATCCATTTTTAGCCGCTTTAGATAAAGTGCTTGCGCTAATCACACAGCTGGAAAAAGCGGGGATTTACTTACATCACTTGGATATTGGTGGCGGCCTTGGCGTACCATATGATGGTGAAAAACCACCGCACCCGAGTGCATACGCTGCAGAAATTAAAGCCAGACTGGAACAATTTACTGATCTAGAACTTATTTTTGAACCCGGTCGTGCCATCGCGGCAAATGCGGGTATCCTAATCACTAAAGTCGAATTTATTAAGCCAACTGCACACAAGCACTTTGCAATTGTTGATGCCGGCATGAACGATATGCTGCGCCCGTCGCTATATCAAGCTTGGCAAAATATTGTGCCAGTCACGCCGCGAGACGATGTAGAGTCGATAAATTATGACGTGGTTGGCCCTGTATGCGAAACAGGTGACTTTTTAGGTAAAGACCGAGTACTAAAACTAAAAGCAGGTGATCTATTAGCACAACGCAGTGCTGGTGCCTATGGCTTTACCATGAGCTCAAATTATAACTCTCGCCCTCGTTGTGCAGAAGTTATGGTGGATAACGACCAGCATCACTTAATTCGCCAAAGAGAACCACTAGAGTCTCTGTGGCAATATGAACAACTACTGCCACAATAACCCAACTTAGTACATAACCTAGGGGGCAGCATAAAGCTTTACATTAAGCCGCTTCCCTAGTCGATGTATCCATGGCAAAGTATTAGCAAAGTGAGGACATGGTTTTATACCAAAAGATAACCACTCTATGTTTATAAACTTTTCAAAAATGCACGGTTTAGGCAATGACTTTGTGGTGATAGATAATGTCACTCAAAATGTATTCTTGTCTCGAGACCAAATAAAAAAGCTTGCAGATCGCCATTTTGGCATTGGCTTTGACCAGTTATTAATGGTCGAGGCGCCTTACTCTCCCGACTTGGACTTTCATTATCGTATTTTTAATGCTGACGGTAATGAAGTTGAACAATGCGGTAATGGTGCCCGTTGCTTTGCCCGTTTCGTACGGATGAAGGGACTCACCAATAAGCACAAGGTGAATGTGTCCACCAAAGGGGGCAATATTACTCTGTATATCGAGAAAGACGGTCAAGTGACAGTCAATATGGGCAAGCCAAATTCGAATCCACAAGCCATTCCGTTTCGTGCAAATAAGCAAGAAAACACCTATATTTTAAGAGCTGATGAACATACCGTGTTCTGTAGTGCCGTATCGATGGGCAACCCACATGGTGTAATCATTGTGGACAGTATTGACACCGCAGATGTTCACACGCTTGGTCCTTTACTAGAACACCATGAACGATTTCCACAAAAAGCCAACATCGGCTTTATGGAAGTCGTATCTAGAGAGTATATAAAGTTACGGGTGTGGGAACGCGGTGCGGGTGAAACCTTGGCATGTGGCACTGGCGCTTGCGCTGCTGTAGTTACCGGTATTATGCAAGGAAAGCTGGATGAAACGGTTAGGGTTGACCTACCTGGCGGCAGCTTGCAGGTGCGCTGGGCAGGTCAAGGCCAAGTGGTGAAAATGACCGGGCCGGCGGAACACGTTTTTGATGGACAAATAGCGATATGACCCAAAAAGAAAGCGAGGTGACAGAGCAACACGTTGTAGAATACCTACGCGCACACCCTGACTTTTTATTGCGCCACCCCTATCTTATGTTGGAGTTGAAATTACACCACCGACAGCAAGGATTACCTGACCTTTCCTTGCATCAACAGCGCCTGTTGCGACAGGAAGTCGACACGCTAAAACAGCAGATCCGAGACATGATTGAACATGCAACGGCCAATGAGCTGATCTTCAAGCAGCTTACGCAATGCCAGCTGGCCATCATGCGCTGTACGGAGCTAAACGCGATTAATGACACATTGGCACAACGCTTTGATGCCTACAGCGACATTCAATGTAAGCTTATCAGTATTGACGACTCAGTATCTGAATTGGTTACAGCGAAGCTAACCAGCAGTAACTGCTATCTCGGTCGTATCAGCCAGCAATTTGCAGCACAACTATTTAGCGACTTTGAGGTTGGCTCCGTTGCACTATATCGCATTTCGGCATCGGAACAAGGGAACTACATTCTCGCGTTTGCTAGCCGCTCAGCTGAACACTTCTCACCACAGCATGATAATATGTTGATCGCAGCATTTATCCAAACGTTAACGCTAAAACTCGAAGCGCTGGCATGACCCAAACGCCGCTAACCGATGAATGGGCAGAGCCAATCACCGCCTTTATGGCACACCTTCGCCATGAAAAGCACTACTCTGAGCACACCTTGAACCAGTATCGGACGCAACTCACTCAAGCAGCCTTATATTTTTGCCAGTACGCCAGTGCTTGGCAACAAGTTAGTGGCGAACAGATCCGTCGCTACAGCATGAAACTGCGAAGCCAAAATTACAACCCCAGAACCATCAACCTTAAACTCAGTTGTATCCGCAGTTTATACAAGTTTCTAAAACTAAAATCGCAATCAAAGCAAGCTGTCGTAAACCCGGCACAAGGGATCCGAGGCCCTAAATTTCAAAAGCCATTACCAAAAAATCTTGATGTCGACCAAATGGGACAATTATTAGAAATTCCATCCGATGATGCTTTAGCTGTTCGTGATAAAGCCATGATGGAATTAATGTACTCCAGTGGGTTACGGCTGAGCGAGTTAGTTGGTGCAAACCTATTGGATGTGAAAGATGGCGAGATCCGAGTGTTAGGTAAAGGTGGTAAAACCCGTATTGTTCCCGTTGGGGGCAAAGCGCTCAACGCATTAGACGACTGGCTGAATATCCGTTCACAGTATGCTCTGCCAGAAGAGCCCGCGCTTTTTGTCAGCAAATTAAAGCGCCGGATAAGTCCACGGCATGTGCGCGCAAGGATGAAAGAATGGGGGCTGAAGCAAGGGGTAAGTACACCTATTCATCCACATAAACTGCGACACTCTTTTGCCACCCATTTACTTGAGTCTAGTGGCGACTTGCGAGCAGTCCAAGAAATGCTTGGTCACGCTAGTTTGTCAGCCACGCAGGTCTATACCCATTTAGATTTTCAACATCTAGCAAAAGTGTATGATAGTGCTCACCCTAGAGCGAAAAAACAAAAAGACGAGTAATCATGCGATTTAATAAGCCTATTTCAACTATCCGTGCGATTAGTTTTGATTTAGACGACACGCTATACGATAACCGCCCAATTATTATTGCTGCGGTTCAAGCAATGACCGATCACCTCAACGCTATCCCAAAATGGCGTGCCAAAGGGGAAACATTTTGGTTACAGTGTCGTGATCAAGCGCTCAAACAAGACCGGACGCTGGCGGAAAACGCCACTAGATGGCGTCAAGCTGCTCTCCATCTCGGTTTCACCATACTGGGATATGAACATGATGCAGCAACAGATGCTACTCAACGTGCTTACCAAGCGTTTGCAGATGCCCGTAGCAATATCGTCGTCAGCGACTCCGTTATCGACTTACTCACACAATTACGTCGTAAGTTTCATATTATCGCCATCACAAACGGTAATGTAGAGGTAGAGAAATTTAACCTAAGGAATAGCTTTGACTTAGTGCTTCGCGCTGGCATTGATGGTCGTGCTAAACCTCACCCTGAACTTTATCACCTTGCTTGTCAGCATTTTAATATTACACCAGAACAGTTACTTCATGTAGGTGATAGCCTAGATACGGACGTCCAAGGTGCACATCGCGCAGGTGCATCAAGCGTCTGGCTGCGCAATAACTTTACTCAATACCGCTATCAAGGATTAGCAAATATAGAAATAGATAACATACAGATGTTAAAAAACATGATGTAATGTTTCTCTACTGTGGTTGCATTCAGTGCTCGAATAACGTACTAATATTGACTTCCAAAAAACGATAATAATGGAAGTAAATTATGTCATCACAGGACACCACAAGTGATGTGGGCTTTTTTGGCCATCCCAAAGGCCTACTCACTCTTTTTCTCACTGAGATGTGGGAGCGCATGAGTTACTATGGCATGCGCGCCATGCTCGTTCTTTTTATGACCGCCACCTTACAACAAGAAGGACTTGGTTTTACAGTTGCATCAGCTGCTGCAATTTATGGTCTCTATACCGGCTCAGTCTATTTTTTAGGGTTGCCTGGAGGCTGGATAGCTGACCGCTTGCTCGGTGGCCAACGTGCCGTTTGGTATGGCGGTATTATCATTATGATCGGCCATATTATTCTTGCCATACCCAGCCAATTTTCTTTTTTTTGTCGGGCTCATCTTCGTTGCCTGTGGGACTGGATTATTAAAGCCAAACATCAGCGCAATGGTTGGCCAACTTTATAGTGATGAAGACAACCGTCGAGATAGTGGCTATGCCATTTACTATATGGGTATCAACTTAGGCTCTGTGATTGGCTATATGGTCTGTGGCTATTTTATGGAAAATATCGGATGGCATTGGGCGTTTGGCGCTGCGGCTGTTGGTATGGCTATTGGCCTTATCACTTACCGCTTAACAGGTCGTCACATTGCAACTGTTGGCCATGTTCCAACCAACCCTATGTCAGCCAGCCAAAGTACTAAAGCATGGAGTGCAATCGCCCTTGCCGTTGCGACTGTTGCTGCTGTGACAATTGCCACCTTTACCGGTGTACTGATCATCGACCCCGTTATACTGGCAAAATATGTCGCTATCGCCTTTACGATCACCTTTTTCTTGTACTATGGCTACATTTACTTTGCTGGTAACTTAGATGAAAATGAAAAGCGCCGTATGTGGGCATTATTTTTGGTTTGCGTAGCCTCAACGTGCTTTTGGTCTGGCTTTGAACAAGCAGGTTCATCGCTGAACTTATTCGCCCGAGATTATACAGACCGCCTGATCGGCAGCTTCAGTATTCCTACAGCTTGGTTTCAGTCAACTAACGCTTTTTTCATCATTATCTTATCACCGTTTTTTGCCGCCCTTTGGATTAACTTAGCTAAGCGCATGATAACGCCGACCTACAGTATTAAATGTGCAATCGGATTACTTATTATGGCAAGTGGCTTTATTGTCATGTTTTTCGCTTCTCAATATGCTGCACAGGGCTTGAAAGTAGCACCTATGTGGCTGATCACCACTTATTTTCTTCATACGGTTGGCGAGCTATGTCTAAGCCCGGTTGCACTTAGTGCAGTCAGTAAGTTATCTCCAAAGCGCTTTGCTGGACAGATGATGGGGGTATTCGTACTAACTTACTCTATTGGCAATATTTTCTCAGGTCTACTAGCAGGCAGCTTCGACCCTAATAATATCGCTGATCTTCCAAACCTCTATCTGCAAATTGCACTATTCACAATCGGTATTGGTGTTTTTGTAGGTGTGCTTGGATTAAAAACCAAGCATTGGGAGAAGCAACCTGAAAAGCCGCTCACTGAGCAAACGGCTTAACCGCCATGATGTAAGTGTAGGGGCGTCATGCTCCTACATCTTCTCAAATTCAGCTGAAACCAACTGCCCTTCGTATGCCTTAAAGTGACCCACCCACTTGGGTGCAGCCACCTCTATGGTGTCATAAAAACGTTCAACTTTACCTAGTTTTGACGCCGCACTTTGTGGATCAAGATAACTAATACCATAAAACTGCCATGGTAATAGCACCTGAGATATTGATGCCAAACCAATCAAGTTGGCATTACGCAAAGACCATGCTTCTTGTAGTTTTACTGAGGTTACTTTACCTAACTTGTTCAACTCCATAAGCTGATGGCACCCCGTATACAATATTGTTTTGCGTTCAACATCTTGCCATTGAATAAGATGAGATTGCTGTTGCTCGATAAACAAGTCTATATCTGTTTTACCTTGATAACAGGGTGGCGTAGTTGGCTCATCAATGTGAAAGCGGCCTATCGTTAACTCAGACAACTTAGTGTTTGGAGTTTTGGTATATCTCCCCTCTTGAAAGAAAGCGACATTAGCATAGCGTGCAGTTAGCACAGAGACATGATGTTGGCTCAAAGGTCGATTGATAATAGCAAGAGACTCATCTTCGACTTGCACCTTGGCATCAATATCGTGGATATTAATTAAGTTTGCCAATGCTACGGGCAATAAGGTAAACGCATATTGATAACCTACCAGCTTGTCGTGTTCAAACAAGAATGCGTGGTTACGGCCAATCGTGGCTAGTTTTTGGTGACTGTTAACCGGCCATACGAGTGTAAAACGCCCTATTTGCTGCTCTGCGGCAGCAAAGGTATCACCCAAGGCTACCCCAAATACCTCTGTGGGTGTAATTGCGGTATCTTTAACTTGGGTCACCTTTTGCTCAGCACGCTTGGCGTTAAGATCAATTGTAATTTGAGATGAAACTGTGTGTGTCTTTTTGGAAAAAGCAGTCGCGGTAATCATTTCATAATTATCAGCCGTGATGGCTGTTTTTGTGCGGCATGCTGTCACAGGATAAGCAAATATGCGCCCTGATACAGCGACAAGTTTTCCATTATCTTTTAACCTCTCTTTTAGTACCACTTTGTCTATGATTAGGTCGCGACCTTGCTCTTCAGATTTCTCGATCAGCGCCTCAAATAGTGACCGTTTTACTCCATCTAGCAAGTCAGTGGCGACTGTTTCTATTTGCTCTCTACGGGGTTCTTTTCCCATTAACGTTGTGATTGAATCAAAGTGCTGCCGAAAAATATTGATAACCGTTGCACTCTCGTTAATGTCACAGTCACTGCCTTTCATCCATATTTGTGCAGCAGGTACGTGCGAAGAGAATATGACTAGGCTTGCCAACAAAACTTTTTTATTCATTTTTTTTCCTTGTTCTTTGTCCTGACATTAACTTAACGCAAACCAATATGAACCTGTAGTTTTTCTTGCGATTTTGCTACTGTACAAACTCTTTTTTCATGAAGGATAGCATCATCATGTCGACTGTTATGATCACAGGTGCAACAGGTTTACTTGGTCGCGCACTGTGCCAAAAAATAAGCCACCACCACACAGTTATTGGGTGTGGTTTTAGCCGTGCAGTGGCCCCGTTACACCAATTAGACTTAGGAGATCAAACAGCGGTGCTAAGCTTTTTAGACACACACCAGCCTGACTACTTGATCCACGCCGCTGCCGAAAGAAGACCCGAGTACTGTGAGCGTGACCACCAAGGGACGTTGGCACTCAATGTGGCTGCAACAGAGTTTCTAGCTAAAACATGCCGCCAACGGGGGATCCGCTTTTTCTTTATCAGTACCGATTATGTTTTTGACGGTACATCCCCCCCATACCTTGAGTCAGACCCAACGCACCCGATTAATTTTTATGGTGAAACAAAGCAGGCTGCAGAACGAGCAATTATAGCGGACAGTGAGTTACATACCATTGTTAGGGTGCCGGTGTTATATGGAGAAGTGACGACATTGAAAGAGTCTGCGGTCACTATTATTGCCCAGCAGCTACTTGATTCCCCAAGTGCTAGCCATGACCACTGGGCTATCCGTTATCCAACACATGTCGATGATATTGCATTAACGCTCAATGATGTTATCGCCAACCCAGACGTGACAGGAATCATCCATATTAGTGGCAATCAAGCATTCACTAAATACGAGATGGCGACGATCATGGCGCAAATACTAGATGTGCCAAGCCATCTTGTGACTTCACGAGCGACACCGAGTGGTGACGCCAAGCGGCCAAAAAACTGTGCGCTCAAAGACACTAGGTTGTTACAGTATGGGATCAATCACCAGCGTGACTTTGCAACGGCTGTTGCAGACGTACTGTCTACTCATATGCCTCGTTGTCAATGAGGCATAACCTGACGGTGGGCTAAAACAGCCCATTTCGACCGAAGGGAACTTCCAAGGTGTTATCGCTAGCCGAGACGGGATGCCCTATCATTTCATCGTAGGCACTTTGATGCCTTATCACCATTTCCACGTAGCTAATATCAGACAGACGTTTTTGAATTTGCAGTGGGTTATGTGCTTTTAAAAACTCACCATTTTCCTCTTTGACATAATACTCTACGTTGTTTACAACTACACTCACCTGATAAAGCGCCAAATCTATCGAATGAACAATGACTTTTTGTAGTGGTTGATGGTGTTTTAGTTTTGAAAATAATATCGCCATGCTCAGCAAAGAGATCCAAATTTATAGGTAGATACTCTACAATACGCATGGTGCTCAATAACAGTTCAATTCAGTTTATGTCCTACCCAATGCGTTTAGCAAAATATCTCGGCCATTGTGGTGTCTGCTCACGGCGACAGGCTTCGCGTCTAATTGATAGTCAACGCGTGATGGTCAATGGTCGGCTAGCCAATCATATCGACCACATCACACCTGAAGACCATATTACTGTCGATAATATTGCTGTTGCTAAGCCCGAACCTAGACGACTATTTGCGTATTACAAACCGATCGGTATTGACTGTAAAGTAAAGCCACACGACCCGCACAGTATTTATCATGTTTTACCTCAGTCCTGTCGTGTTTACCCAATTGGCCGACTAGATAAAGATAGCCGAGGGCTATTACTACTTACCAATGATGGTGAGCTATGCCAACGCCTGATCCATCCGGATCAGCATCAGGAAAAGGAATATGAAGTACAAGTCGACAAGCCTATTGATGCTGCATTTTGCGCCAAAATGGCAGCAGGCATACCAATCAAAGGGCAAGTCACCTTACCGTGTGTGGTAGAGCAAATTGCCCCCGATCGATTTAAGATTATTTTGCGCCAAGGCCTCAATCGGCAAATAAGAAAAATGGCACATTATTGTGGCTACCACGTTATTGATTTGCATCGCGTCCGGATTGCAGCACTACAATTGACACAATTACAGATTGATAGTGGTGAAATAAAAGAAATTGCAGCTGACTTCTTTGCCCAAACTACAACCCACACACAACAATGATTGCAACAGCACATCCCATACCAAGTGCCCATACAATAGAGCGAAGTACATCGATATTCAGCCAGTAAAGCACACAATACAGCGCCCGAGCCGTAACATGCCCAATGGCTAACCACTCAATCAAAGGAGTATAAGTTTGGGTGCCAAATGCAACCGCCATGGCCACTGCAAAAACGGCTAATGACTCAAAACAATTTTGATGTGCCGCAAGCGCTCTGGCACCAAGCCCAGTTAATCTTTTTTGTTGCTCTCGAGGGTGTTTATTGTCGTAACCACCTTCTTTATTCATTGCCACTGCGACTGGAATTTTGGCAAAGTAAGGTAATAAGATGGCAAGAATTGCACAGATAATTAAGATGTTCAAAAGATACTCCTTCAACTATTAATATCGCGACTCTCAGTAGAGCAGAATAGTTAAAAAAAGAAAAGCCATAAGCTAGAACAACGGTTCTTACCTATGGCCAAATCTCGTAGCATCGATATTAATCTTAGCTCGATTTTTCAGATTTAAAATGTGGCAAATTGTCGCAGCGCTATTTTGTCGTCAGACTGCACAGTAAAATTGGGCTAGCCCATTGATAGTAAAATAAATTATTTTCACTATTATTATAATTCATTTATGCTTAATTGAGTCTTTATTGTATGCTGAGCTGCATCATCGACTGTTAGAGCTCAAGTATAATGTGGATCGTATTCACGCTGTTAGCCGCTTTCTCGCAAGCTTGGCGAAATGCTTTTCAAAGCCAGTTGAGCGCCAGTGCCTCAACGGCCAGTGTTACCCTCGCGCGATTTATTCTTGCAAGTCCCCTAGCCCTGTTATATTTGTGGCTACTCTACCAATTCAACCCAGTAGCACCGCTTGCCATTTCCACACATTTTCTCTTTTATGTCTTTGGTGCCAGCGTCATGCAAATTTTAGCAACGGGATTGATGGTCGTGCTTTTCAAGCAAAATAACTATGCCATCGGTGCTGGACTGGCAAAAAGCGAAGCGTTGGTTGCAGCTATGTTAGGTGTGCTGTTTTTTGGTTCTAGCTTAACTTTACTCGGGTGGTTTGGCGTTTTTATTGGCGCGATTGCTGTGATGCTACTCAGTGGCTTTAGTTTACGCACTGTAGAATGTAAAACCGCACTTATCGGGCTTGCTTGCGGTACTTGCTTTGCGCTTACTTCATTGTGGGTACGTGAGGCTAGTATAGCCACCGGTTTACCTTTTCCTCATAGTGCAGCTTGGGTGTTACTGCTGGTGTTATTATGCCAAACACTGATGTTGAGTATTTATATGACACTGCGAGAGCCTCAGTCATGGTTGATACTTTGGCGGCACCGAAAGCTGACCACTGCAATTAGCGTCAGTAGCTGTATTGGTTCTATTGGTTGGTTTAGCGCCATGAGCCTTGAGCATGTTGCTTATGTAAAAACACTCGGCCAAGTAGAGGTCTTTTTTACATTACTTATCTCTGTTTTGTGGCTCAAGGCACCGATAAAAAAGCGTGATTCAGCGGGACTGGTGCTGATCGCCATCGCCGCTGTTTTGGTTATGCTAACTTAAGTACCACGACGCCACTGATAATCAGCAACACACCCAAATAACGCATAAAGGTACTGGGATCTCCGTAAAAGGCGATCCCGACCAAAAATGTCCCCGCAGCACCAATACCTGTCCAAACAGCATAAGACGTTCCAAGCGGGATCTGTTTTTGTGCCATCCATAACATCCATCCACTGAGCGCCATAAAACCGACAGCGATACAAATTCCTAGCCATCTCGTCTCTGCTTGCTGCGCCATTTTCAAACCAACCGGCCAGCCTATCTCAAATAAGCCAGCCATAATTAAGTAAATCCATGCCATCGCTACTGCGCTTTCAACTCCACCGAATATAGATCTTTTCTGCGATCTCGTAAGTTACGCACAGTTCCTTCACTATGCAATATTTTGAGCTTATCTAAATCCAAATCACTGAATAGCAGCATCTCGGTATTGGGAGTGGCTTCGTTAAGCGCAGCATCGTGTGGAAAAGCAAAATCTGATGGTGTGAGTACTGCCGATTGCGCATACTGTACATCTAAACTCTCCACTTGTGGTAAGTTACCAACACTCCCCGCGATTACCACATAACATTCATTTTCTATTGCTCGAGCTTGCGCACAATGCCTAACGCGCAGGTAACTATTTTTGGTATCTGTCCAAAATGGCACAAACAAGATGTCTAAACCCTTCTCAGCCATAATGCGAGAAAGCTCGGGAAACTCGACGTCATAACAAACCTGGATCCCGATACGACCGGCATCGGTATCAAACACCTCTATTTTATCACCACCCTTTATCACCCAATCATAGTCTTCATGTGGGGTGATATGAATTTTACGTTGCTCATCGACCTTACCCGAGCGGTGGCAAAGATAACTGACGTTGTAAAGCTTATCGCCTTCGAGCAATGGCATTGAGCCGGTGATAATATTGGCATTATATTCGATTGCCATTTGCGACATTGCTTCACGAAAACGCTCGGTATAAGTGGCTAAAGCACGAATAGCTTCAGTTTGATTTTTGTATTGGCCAAGTCCCATCAGGGGGGCATTAAAAAACTCTGGGAAAAGGATAAAGTCACTTTGGTAATCTGACACCGTATCAACAAAGTACTCCACTTGCTGCATCAACTCCTCTACCGACTCCACACGACGCATTTGCCACTGTACAGCACCAACTCTCACAATGGTTTTTTTGCTCTCAATAACTGTATCTGTCGGCTCAAACAATATGTTGTTCCACTCTAATAACGTCGCGTAACCTTCTGAATCTTGATCTTCCGGCAAATATTGCTTGAGTAGACGTTTGACTTGAAAGTCGTTAGCCAGCTGAAAGCTCAAAATAGGATCATGAAGTTCTTTGTGATCTACTTTATTGATATATTCCATCGGCGACATGCTGCGGCGATATTGCTTGTATAATGGGATTCGACCACCAGCGAGGATCGCCCGCAAGTTATACTGACGACACAGCTCTTTTCGGGCATCGTACAACCGGCGTCCTAACCGCAGCCCGCGATGACTTTTGGCGATAACGACATCTAGACCGTACAACGCATCTGCATTACTATCACTAAAAATTCGACTATGTGCATCCACAATATCCTCGTAAGTATGTGGATTCGAGAATGTTTGATAATCGACTTGCACACTCAGCGCGATACCAACAATTCGCTCACCATCCTTCACGCCAATTTGACCTTCAGGGAATTGGTCAATTAACCTAAAGATTGTGTGGCTTGGCCACGCGCCTCCAAGATCAGGATAGGCTTCATCCATTAACTGCTTCACCTGGTCATAATCGGACTTTTCTAGGTTACATAGCGTGATCCGCGCTTTTTCTATAGACATGTCAACTCCAAAGCTTAGGTTACCTTCCTATCTCTACTCTATCACAGTTAACCTTACTCGATACTGAGTAGATTAACCTGAGCTTAGGATAAATAAGCAGCAAATCAAAACTAACCTTCTATACTTGTTTTATTGTGTATAACTCAAGAGCTTAGGTTTGACTAAACACCACCCTTACAGCAGGCCAGATCAAGTCGAGGCACTGAAATTTGCCTTATTGCGTCGTGTCGCGCTGTACTGTATGTGGCTGCATGTCGTGCTGATCGGGGCATTTTGGCATCTTCAAGTGGAGACGCTTGCTATTGTCAATATTGGTAGCGTCACTATGTGGTATATCGGTATTAAACTCATCGATAACAACAAACCTTCTCTCGCACTACGTGTATTCTGCTTAGAGGTCGCATTGCACGCCACCTTAGTATGTGCCTACTTAGGAATGTCTCTTGGGTTTCAATATTACTTGTGGACTGTTTCTTGTTTGATGCTGCTGGACTATCAGCTCAAGCTCAGGCACGCGGTTATTTACTCTGTCGTGCTTATCATGCTTTTTGCCACGCTAAAATTGTTATTTGACGATGTCATCTACCATTACCGATACCAAGAGTTGGTGCCGTATGTGCACTTTGCTAATGTACTGATATGTGGTATTCCAATGATTTATACCATTAGTCATATTCGTAAAATGACCGTACAGCAACGCGATGAGCTAGCAGAGCTGGCTGCGCATGACCCGCTTACCAAAATGTTTAACCGCCGCTATGCCAAAGAGCTTATCACCCATGCGAAAGAAAACTGCATATCCACACACTCACCATTATGTTTAGTGATGGCTGACATTGACCACTTCAAAAAAATTAACGATACCTTTGGTCATGGTAAGGGGGATAAGATTTTAAAGACTGTCGCAAAGACAATACAATCACATATGCTGCCAGCAGATATCGCTGTGAGGTGGGGCGGTGAGGAATTTTTGATTGTATTGGCGCCTTGCTCTGGTGATGAAGCAATGCGACGCATCGAGCAATTACGCCAAGCCATTGAAAGTATCAAGTTTGAGAATAACATAATCAAAATCACCATGAGTTTCGGTATCACCAACTGGGATCACAGCGAGTCTTTTGAGCAGGCTATTCATCATGCAGATGCTGCGCTTTATCGCAGCAAAGAATTAGGGCGCAACTGCATTACAACTGCGCCCTCGATATCTACCACCCAAACGAGTTAACTGCACCCCACCCTTGCTGAACATGACTAAAATAAGGTTATTGCGGTGAAATACGTATTTCGTGAGTCAAAGGCTGCGGTAACAAAGGCGTATTACTTCCAGCGCTGTATTCAGCAAAGCCTGAGCGATAAAAAGGCGAGAGTGGGTGCCCACTTTGCCCACCAGCGACTGTTAAAATCGCGTTTTTAAGATGTCCTGGCTGTGCGATAAAGCGCTGTGAGGCACCAAAGGCTGAACCTTGTACAGCTGGCATAAACGTATCACCAAATGCTGGTACGGTCGGCATATCCAATAGTCCACTGAGCATGGGGATCTGCTGCGAAAATGGATGTTGCACCCGCAGTGCATTCACCTCTCCCCAGCGCCATGCAGCCATATTACTGCCATAAGCATCTCGCAGTCTTTGCTTCGCCAACTCATAGGCCGCAAGCTGTAAATCTTGCCAAGAGTCATATTGACCAAGCCAATCATCAGGCTGATGCGTTAACAACTGCCACAGCCCAGGCTCTAGGTAACGCTTCACCGGCTTTAATGACAGTTGCTCTTGTTGCAGCCCAGCTTCTATCGGTGCGAACAAGGTGTCAATTAGTGCACTACGGTAATATTTAACTAGTGTATACCCGACAGAGTCAGCACAAGCACAAGCTTGCCATGCGTCGAGCTTTGCCAAGTCTTGTTGGTATTGTGATGGCTCATGGTGACGTAACAAGTCAACAAGTGACTCATGCCATGGTGCTAAAAATAAAGCTTGGTTATCTAATTGTAATTGATAAAAGTCGTTTTCAGTGAAGGCTTGTTTTGCCATAAGGCCATCACGGATCTGTACCGCTCGTGCACCTAGAGCATAGCCACCGTCACCAAAGCGCTGATCGTCCTCTACAGAGACAACTCGAGAGTTAGCAGTCCATAATTTACCGTTAGATGGATTTTGCACGACAGGACGACTCACTTCGTTCTCTTGCCATGTTTGCTCATATGAACGCATTGCAGCAGTGTCGTGGGTTACTTTTCTAGCTGGTACCGCCCCCATTAATGTCCATGCGGCAGCGCCTTGATTATCCACAACCATCAAGTTTTGCACTGGAATACCAACCTTTACTGCATGAGTCGCCGCCGCCGCTGCATCCGCCAATAGCTCCATTCCCACTAATTCCAAGTTAACGGCATAAGGCTGATGTGCAACCCAGCTAAGTGCATACTTATCATCACCGATTTGCTTCACAGGGCCAAAGGCACTCATTTCTAATTGATAAATATGCTCACTACCATCAGGCAGTTTAATTACTTCAGAAATAAGCTGGGTTTTAGTATCAGCAGCTAACGCTACCCAATCAGCCGTATCGACATAACTATTGGTAAACCCCCAAGCAATACTATTATTACTACCAACGACAATGGCAGGTGCACCAGGTAAAGAAACTCCGGTTACCTGCACAGCCTGCCCTTGATGTTGATAGTTTAATTGTGCACGATACCAGATTGAAGGTACATTCAAGCCCAAGTGCATATCATCAGAGAGCATAGCAGCGCCAGTTTTTGTTAACGCGCCCGTCACTGCCCAATTGTTACTGCCATACAACGGCTGATCTGCGATTGCGCTGGGAAGGTAAGTGCTCAGCGGCTGCGGTAACGTTGGAATAGTCGCAACTGCTGAGTCTATTACACTGTTATCTAATGCTGCTTGATACCGACTTGGCTGTAGAATAAAGCCAAGCATCTCATGGCCAAATTTTTGCTCTAATACGATAAGCGCTTCGTCACGTTCATAGGTGCCAGCCTGTAAATCTAAGTACATACCAAAGATAGTCAACAGGCTATCTTCAGGCCGCCAAGCTTGTGGCTCGGTGCCTAGTAACAGGTATTCAAAGCTGGTAAAACCCGACTGTATACGACCATCATTCACACCTTGAGTATACCGAGTTAGGATTTGCTTATGTGACTGTGGTAAAGACATCACAATTTGTCTTGCCCGTTTTCTAAACTGATGAAAGCGCATCTTTTCATCGCGCTTGATTGCCGCAGCACCAAATAACTCACTAAGCTCACCTGCAGCATTACGCCTTAATAAATCCATCTGAAAATAACGATCCTGTCCATGCGCAAAGCCAAGTCCATAAGCCGCATCAGCTCGGGAGCTTGCAGACACGACAGCCTGGCCTAGCGCATCTCTAGCTAACACCACAGGCGCATCAATCCCCACAGCACTTCCCTTTCCATCTAGCGCAGGAAGGCTTAGCGCCAAAGCACCATAAATGCCTGCCGTTCCAATTAGCAATAACAAGAGTACAACAACAGTAAATCGTTTAATCCAAGTAAACATGAATATCCTTAACTTTTTCAGCTACGCAATTTAGGCTTAGAAGATATAGCACGTCATCAACTGATAGACCAACTCTGCCATAACCATAAGACAATCAAGTTAAAGCATTTTATTTTTCAATTAGATTTCGCTTTGCGTGTACTGAACTATAGTTAAAGCATCGTCTTAAACACAATAGCCCCATGACTTCAGAACTATCAACTTCACCGCTTAAGTTTCGCTTTATCAAGTCTAGCTTCTGGCTATTGCTCGTCTTGATCATAGCCGTAGCATGGTATGTTGATCAGGTTAATTATCGCCGTCTTGTTGCTATGGAAAAGAGCCGAGCTACCGAAGAAGTGAATGTATATCGTACCAAGATAGAAGGTGTGCTCACCAAAAATGTGCAACTGGTTAGAGGGCTTGGAATTGCACTTGCCGACCAAACCACGCTTTCACAACTTCGCTTTGAGCAACTGGCAAGACCCCTATTCGAGACCAGTCAAGTACTCAGAAATATTGGTGCAGCCCCAGATATGCGGCTTGATTATGTCTATCCACTACAGGGTAATGAAAAAGCCATAGGCCTGGACTACCGCACTCATCCAACACAAAAATATGGCGCTTTACTCGCAAAAGAAAGTCGCGAAATAGTAATGGCTGGACCTTTAGAGCTATTACAAGGTGGGACTGGGCTCATTGCTAGAATCCCTGTGTTCAAGGATAAAACACAGTTTTGGGGATTGTTATCCGTCGTGCTGGATATGGAGAGTTTATATCAACAAACCAACTTAATGGCACTGGAAAGCCGATACCTTGTTGCGATTCAAGGCGTTGATGGTAAAGGCCAAGAAGGCGAGTATTTTTACGGCAACAGCAATATTCATTCTTTGTCGCCTATCGCTTTTAGCGTCAATGTGCCATCAGGGCAGTGGGAATTATATGCAGCCCCAAGGATAGGCTGGCAGCCAGAAGCCGCTTCAATATGGCCTTTTCGGCTCGCCATCATCGCACTTATTATCATTTTTATCGCTGCGTTTGTCTTTATCACCCGATTACTAACCCAGTTGCAACGAAACAGCGCAGCACTCACTAACATGGGCATATTAGCTGAAGTAGGCGCATGGGAAATCAATGTGAGTACGCGTGATATTATTTGGTCAGATGTAACGCGAAGCATTTTCTGTGTGCCTAGGCACTTTCAACCAACATGGATGAATACCACAGAGTTTTTTAAAGCTGGATTGCATCGAAGACGTCTGCAAGAGTGTATTGATAGCATCATCAAAACCGGTACCGAATTTGAAGGAGAGTTCATCATTCACACCCTGAATGCGGACGAATTATGGGTCTTAGTAAAAGCGCGCTCAGTACGAAAAGGCAAACGCACGACCCATATTTTTGGTTCAATCCAAAATATCAACAAGCGCAAGTTAATGGAAATGGAGCATGACAAATTTGCTAAAAATAATGAACTACTGGCTTATTTAAGTTCTCACGAGGCACTACTGAATAACCAGCTAAATAAGGCCTTTTCGCTATGCGCTGAAACATGTAAAAAAGGGGTAGAGGCAAATAAAGTCAGTATCTGGCAGTTTAATGATGATAAAACGCTTCTTATTCCCGTGTGCTTCTCTAATGCTACGGTAGATAATCTAGTGCACTTCCCACCATGGCGAAAAGCCATTGCACCTGCTTTTTTTAATGAAATAGAAACTGGACAGCTGATCGTCGCGCAACAAGCTGAAAATCATCCAGCGACACTAGCATTATCTGCAACTTACCTTGAGCCATTTGAGATTAAAGCCATGCTTTGCTGTCCCATAAGCCATAAAAATAATACCTTAGGTGTGCTGTGCTCAGAGTATGAAATTGACAATCCAGCATGGGGGCAAAGTGATATTCGGCTCACCAAATCTATTGCCGCGATGCTCGGTAGCTTATTTATCAACAAGGCGCATCAACGAGCAAGAAACCAAGCCATTATAGATAAAGATCTTGCTGAACAATCAGCAAAGATGAAAGCAGAGTTTTTAGCTAGTATGAGCCACGAAATCCGCACCCCACTGAATGGGGTAATGGGCATGATAGAACTTGCTATGCATTCAGAGCTAACAGCAACTCAGCACCACCAGCTTACTCTGGCGCATAGCTCTGCAAAATCACTCCTCACAATCATTAATGATATTCTCGACTTTTCCAAAATCGAAGCGGGAAAACTCACAATTGAGCTGGTTGAGTTTGATTTAATAGAAATGCTAAGCAATATGCTGTGCAGCTTTGTGCGCACGGCGGATGCCAATAACAACAAATTACATATCGACTTGTCGGGAATGAAGGTAGGAAAGGCGCAAACTGATCCAAACCGGCTTAAACAGATACTCAATAACTTACTCAGTAACGCCATCAAATTCACTCATAATGGGTTGGTTACGCTCAGCTGCCACACTGAACAAATTGGTGAACAAACACACTTGTGGTGTAGTGTTGAAGACACTGGGATAGGCATCTCTAAAGAAAAGCTTAATAAGGTGTTTGACTCATTTACACAAGCGGACCTTTCAACAACGCGCCAATATGGTGGTACCGGACTTGGACTGACCATCGCAAAGCAACTTAGTCAATTACTCGGTGGCGACTTGCAAGCATTCAGTAAAGAAGGTATTGGCAGTACCTTTTCTTGTCATGTACTGTTGAATCAAGCGCAACCTATCCCTGTACAGACACATGCTGACGACGCGACCTTGTATGTATTAACTCAAGCAGCTGAAGACTATAATAAACTACTTAAACCATGGAACATTACTTGTCTTCGCGTTGATCAAATAGAGACCCTGCTCACTCAGCTTCAAAGCCCTCCATCACATCTAGCCGTCATTTTAGATGCCGAACAGCTATGTGCAGCACCACTCACACAACAACAAACACTAAAAACAGCATTGCTCGAACTCAAGGTGGTGCATGCGGTTGCAGTTGAGGAGCAACATAATCTTGCCATCGATCTTTTTAATTACTGTGAGCGCGTTTACTATCCAATAACTCCCCATGCCGCACTCAGTGTATTCAATGCAACATTTACCGATCCGACGCAGTCCAGTAGTAACCATACCTCCAATGATGAAGAACCGCTGCTCGGTCGCACCGTATTACTGGTTGAAGACAATAAAATCAATCAAACTGTTGCTACCACTATGTTAGAACGCCTAGGTATCACTGTGGTATGCGCAGAAAATGGCGAGTTGGCACTTACCCACCTACAGTCAATAAAAGTACCTTATGATCTGATATTTATGGACTGCCAAATGCCTATTATGGATGGTTACCAAGCTGCCCAACAAATACGCCAAGGCGTTGCTGGAAAAGTACATCAAGGTTGTGTGATTGTTGCACTCACCGCCAATGCGATGCAAGGTGATAGAGAAAAGTGCCTAAATGCCGGCATGGATGACTATCTCAGTAAGCCAATTAATTTTGATGACCTGAAAGCGAAAATATGGCAGATGCTGCCACCAGAAGACAGCCGATTTGACTCTTCTATTACACAACAAAATTAGCTCACCTACTTTGCTACCTGATTGATTAGCGTTATATTAATCCTTACCAAGGCGATGCTAGCAACCACAATGATAATAAGGAAAGCGATGCAACTCGATGCTCATGAACAACGTGTACTAGGTAGTTTGATTGAAAAGCAAGTCACAACTCCTGAACAATATCCCATGTCTCTTAACGGCCTTACCAACGCATGTAACCAAAAGTCCAACCGTGATCCGGTGATGGAACTTTCTCAACATCAAGTTTTAGACACCCTTAAGCGCTTGCAAGAGAAACGCCTGATCACCTGTGACGAGGCATTATCTGGTCGCGTAGATAAGTATAGCCAACGCTTTTGTAACAGTGACTTTGGCCACTTGAAGGTAGACGCTAAGCAAAAGGCCATTGTTTGCTTGTTACTGTTGCGAGGCGCGCAAACACCTGGCGAATTGAGAACTCGTAGTAATCGCTTAGCCGAATTTTCATCGGTCCAAGAGGTTGAGTCCACACTTGCCACTATGCAGCAAAACGAACACGTTATGAAACTTGCTAGAGAACCCGGTAAGCGAGAGAGTAGGTACCAACATTTATTCGGCGATCAAGCAGAACAAACCAGCGCCATCGCCAGCGATTCAGAGCCAGCAGTACAAAGCCAGACAGAGCTTGAGAGCTTAATGGCTGAGATAGAGCAGCTAAAACAAGAGCTGGCTACAATCAAACAGCATTTAGGACTTTAAAAAACACGCTCATCACAACATAATATAAGCTTATAGCCCCTGAAAGTATTGAGGAACCAGTATGCGTGAAGCAATCATGGCTGAAATGAAAGTTCAGCCTGTTATTGACCCAGAATTTGAAGTTAAACGACGGATCGCTTTTTTGAAAGCGCGGTTACAAGCCTCTGGCTGCTTCACTCTTGTACTTGGGATCAGTGGCGGTGTCGACTCTTCAACCTGCGGACGCTTATGCCAGTTAGCCATTAATGAACTTAACGCAGAGTATGAAACGGGTGCTTATCAATTTATCGCTATGCGTCTACCTTATGGTATCCAAGCAGATGAAGATGAAGCTCAACTTGCACTTGATTTTATTCAGCCAAGCCAGCGCTTAACCGTGAATATTAAACCTGGTGCCGACGCTATGCACGAGCAAGCGTTGGGCGCAATGGCAGGAAGTGCGCTCACTCTACCATCTCAAACCAGCGTCGATTTTATCAAAGGCAATGTCAAAGCACGCCAGCGCATGGTTGCGCAATATGAAATTGCCGGCCTTACTCGTGGCCTAGTTGTTGGTACTGACCATAGCGCAGAGAATATCACCGGCTTTTACACTAAATTTGGTGACGGAGCATGTGATCTCGCCCCGCTGTTTGGTCTATCGAAACGTCAAGTTCGCTCGTTAGCCGCATACCTAAGCGCTCCAACTGGCCTAGTACACAAAACGCCAACGGCTGATCTTGAGTGTGACCGCCCAGGTCTTGCTGATGAAGAGGCGTTGGGCTTGAGTTATGACGATATAGATGACTTCCTTGAGGGCAAACCTATCAGTGATGAAGTGAGTGAAAAGCTCATTACCATTTAT
The DNA here is from genome assembly GCF_004103255.1 of Pseudoalteromonas sp. PS5. Classification (NCBI taxonomy): domain Bacteria; kingdom Pseudomonadati; phylum Pseudomonadota; class Gammaproteobacteria; order Alteromonadales; family Pseudoalteromonadaceae; genus Pseudoalteromonas; species Pseudoalteromonas sp. PS5. Next base: position 67 of record NZ_RCSQ01000072.1, on the reverse strand, counting down.
CAGCGAACACAGCACAAACGCCAACCTATCCCAACGGTTTACGACGAGTTATACCAATTTGCTTAAT
>NZ_RCSQ01000071.1:0-50292 GCF_004103255.1 Pseudoalteromonas sp. PS5 | reverse complement strand
AACGCGGTTAGCGTCAGATTTATTCCTTCAAATTGAGCAAGTATTAAGTTTAATTGGTATAACATACCGCAATTGAATTAAGTTGATTTTTTATCGCCGCAACTTGATATAATAACCCAATCACTTGGTTAACTTCGGAACGTAGATGAAAGGTAAAATCCCTAGGCAGTTTATTGATGACTTACTAGCAAGGGCAGATATTGTCGAGCTAATAGACGGTCGTGTGGGATTGAAAAAAGCCGGAAAAGACTATCAAGCTTGCTGCCCTTTTCATAATGAAAAAACACCATCGTTCACGGTATCGCGAGATAAACAGTTTTATCACTGCTTCGGCTGTGGAGCTAACGGCAACGCAATTTCTTTTTTGATGGAGTATGACAAACTTGAGTTTGTAGACGCCATTGAAGAGCTTGCTGCGCTCTTAAATTTGGAAGTTCCAAGAGAAAATGCCCCACAAGGGCCGCAACGTTCAATGGCCGAAAAAAAGTCAGATTATGACTTAATGCTACAGGCTGCCAAATTTTATCAACACCAGCTCAAACACCATAAAAATGCCTCGCAGGTTATTGATTATGTGAAAGGCCGTGGTTTAAGTGGCGAAGTTGTACAAAAATTTATGATAGGTTACGCCCCACCTGAGTGGGAATCCTTGTGTAATCAAATTGCACGAAAACCAGAACATAAACAACAGCTGCTTGACCTTAAGCTGGCCTCTGAAAAATCCGCAGGCCGTCAGTTCGACTTTTTCCGTGATCGACTAATGTTTCCAATCCGCGACAAACGAGGCCGAGTTGTCGCATTTGGCGGCAGAATAATGGGAGCGGAACAAGGACCTAAGTATCTAAACTCCCCTGAGACCCGTATTTTTCATAAAAGCTTTGAGCTGTACGGCTTTTATGAAGCCAAGCAAGCACATAAACAATTAGACAAAGTATTGATTGTTGAAGGCTATATGGACGTCGTTGCATTAGCTGAAAAGGGCATTGACTATGCCGTCGCAGCGCTTGGCACAGCAACGACAGCCGAGCATATGCAAACCCTCTTTCGAAATACAGATAAAGTTATCTGTTGTTACGATGGTGACAGAGCTGGACGTGATGCGGCATGGCGAGCACTAGAGCATGCTTTACCTAACCTCAAAGATGGTAAATCACTCCAGTTTGTGTTTTTACCAGATGGTGAAGATCCTGATTCATTAGTTCAACAAGAGGGTAAAGAAGCATTTGAAGCACGATTAGATAAGGCAACTGATTATACACAAGTCTTATTTACCAAACTACGCGAGCAATGTGATTTAACAAATGATGCAGGCAAATCCAAATTACTCACAGATGCGATCCCACTGATAAATAAAATTCCCAGTGAGTACTACCAAGAAACACTATTGAATACCTTGGCGCGATTAATTGGTCGAACTCGAGAGCAACTCAGTGCAAAATTAGCGAATAACAAACATCAAAATAAGATTGAGCGACAATTTAAAGTAACGCCAATGCGAAGAGCCATAGGCCTTTTACTACAACACCCAAATCTGGCACAAAGTGTAGAATATATGCCTGAACTGGCGGAAATGTCGATCCCGGGTATTCAACTCTTACTCGGCCTACAATCTTTGTGTCATCAAAATCCAGCGATCAATACGGCTCAACTGCTTGAACATTACAGAGAGCAGTCAGAATTTGATGCTTTGAAAAAGCTTGCAGTTTGGCAGCATGGGGTTGCTGAAGATAGGTTAGCTGATGAATTTAAAAATACTTTTCAGTTTATTGAAGACCAGTGTTTAAATTATCGCCTTGAGACCCTATTTATAAAAGAGAAAACCGAAGGTTTGAGTAATGATGAACGACTCGAGTGTGCGCTATTAATGCAAGCGCTTAAACGGTAGAAGTTCTAGTCAATAGTAATTTTCGGTGCTATAATGTTCTATTCACTGCGTCATCAAAATTTAGCTGTTAATTAGCTGGCGCCTGTTGTATCAACTTTTCAGAGTGGAAGCAAATTTCTCTATGGATCAATCTCCTCAGTCACAACTCAAACTTCTGATTCAGAAAGGTAAAGAGCAAGGTTATTTAACTTTTGCAGAAGTTAACGATCATCTTCCACAAGACATCATAGACTCAGATCAAGTAGAAGATATCATCAGCATGATCAACGATATGGGTATTCAGGTCTCTGAAAATGCGCCTGATGCTGACGAGTTGATGATGCAAGAAACCACAACAGATGAGGATGCTGCTGAAGCAGCAGCTGCGGCACTAGCGACAGTAGAAAAAGAAATCGGCCGCACAACTGACCCTGTTCGTATGTATATGCGTGAAATGGGTACTGTTGAGCTTCTAACACGTGAAGGCGAGATCCAAATCGCCAAGCGTATTGAAGAAGGGATCAATCAGGTACAGATTTCTGTTGCAGAATACCCTGAAGCTATTACTTACCTTTTGGAGCAATGGGATAAATACGAAGCTGAAGAAATGCGCTTAAGCGACATTGTTTCTGGCTTTTTTGATCCTAATGCTATCGAAGAAGATGAAGCACCTATTTCAGCAACACACATCGGTTCAGAGCTAAGCGATGAAGACTTAGACGACGAAGACGATGATGTTGATGACGACGATGAAGACTCAGATGATGCAGATACAGGGCCAGATCCTGAAGAAGCACGTGAACATTTTGAGCATCTTCGTACACTTTACAATAATGCTCGTGAAATATTTGAAGGTAAAGGCCGTTCACATCCTGATGCACAAGCTGCAATTCAGGAGATTGGTGATCATTTCCGTACTTTCAAACTAGTTCCTAAGCAATTTGACCGCATGGTAAATAACATGCGTGACATGATGGATAAAGTACGTGTTCAAGAACGTATCATCATGAAACAAGCGGTTCAAATAGCAAAAGTACCAAAGAAAACATTCGTTAAGCATTTTGCTAACAATGAAACTGACACCGCTTGGATTGATGCGGAAATCGCATCCGGAGAAAAGCACTCAGCAAAATTAGCTGAAGTGAAGCCAGAAATCGAGCGTTGTGTAAATAAGTTAAAGGTGTTTGAAGAAAGCACTGGATTAAGCATAGAGCGTATTAAAGATATCAACCGCCGCATGAGTATTGGTGAGGCCAAAGCCCGTCGTGCCAAGAAAGAAATGGTTGAAGCAAACTTGCGTCTTGTAATTTCAATCGCGAAAAAGTATACCAACCGTGGTTTACAATTCTTGGATTTGATCCAAGAGGGTAACATTGGTCTAATGAAAGCGGTTGATAAGTTCGAATACCGTCGTGGTTATAAGTTTTCAACTTATGCAACTTGGTGGATCCGTCAGGCCATTACGCGCTCTATCGCGGATCAGGCTAGAACAATCCGTATCCCAGTGCATATGATTGAAACCATCAATAAGCTGAATCGTATTTCACGTCAAATGCTCCAGGAAATGGGTCGTGAACCTAGTCCTGAAGAATTGGCGGAACGTATGGTAATGCCTGAAGATAAGATCCGTAAAGTACTGAAGATCGCAAAAGAGCCTATCTCAATGGAAACACCAATTGGTGATGATGAAGATTCGCATCTTGGTGACTTTATCGAAGATACCACTATTGAATCACCGATTGATTCGGCGACAATGGAAAGTCTTCGTGGTGCAACCAACGAGGTACTTGCGGGACTAACAGCACGTGAAGCAAAAGTACTGCGTATGCGTTTCGGTATTGATATGAACACCGACCACACATTAGAAGAAGTAGGTAAACAGTTTGACGTAACCCGTGAGCGTATTCGTCAGATTGAAGCAAAAGCACTTCGTAAGCTTCGCCACCCTTCTCGTTCTGATCTATTAAAGAGCTTCCTAGACGTTAAAGGCTAAGAAGTAGCAAATAAGATTAAGGCCGCTATCAAGCGGCCTTTTTTATACTAATTGGATTAAATAGGTATACAAACATGGCTTGGATCCAAATTCGAATTTATGCCGATAAGGCCGACGCTGATGCCCTAAGCGATATGCTAATGGATATTGGCTGCCCTTCTGTGACATTTATGGATAGTAAAAATAACCCGGTTTATGAGCCAAAACCAGGTGAGGTAATTTTATGGCCAGAAACAACCGTCATTGGGTTATTTGAAGCCAACCATGATATGCAGGCTGTCGTCGATTACCTGCAATCACAACACGATAAGCCACTAAATTATAAACTTGAGCAGCTAGAAGACAAAGACTGGGAACGTGAATGGATGGATAACTTCCACCCTATTAAGTTTGGTGAAAGATTATGGATTTGCCCTAGTTGGCGCGACATACCTGATCCTAGCGCTGTAAATGTACTACTAGATCCTGGTCTTGCATTTGGTACAGGGACACATGCCACCACCGCACTTTGCCTCAAGTGGCTCGAACAACAAGATCTCAGCGGTAAAACCGTCGTCGATTTTGGCTGCGGCTCAGGCATTTTAGGCATTGCAGCGATAAAACTTGGCGCAGAGCGCGTGATTGGTATTGATATAGACCCTCAAGCTCTGGTTGCGAGTCGTGAAAATGCAAAGCGCAATGGTGTAGAAGAGCAACTGGAAGTCTACTTACCAGAAAACCAGCCTGATTTTAGTGCTGATATTGTAGTCGCTAACATTCTTGCACAGCCTTTAAGAGAGCTCCATGAGATTATTCTTGGCTTCTTAGGCAATGAAGGCGCGATTGCCATGTCTGGTATTTTAGAGGAGCAAGCTCAGTCTGTGGCAGATGTATACGCCCCCTTTATCCACTTAGATGACATTGCTCAAGAAGGAGAATGGACTCGAGTTAGTGGGGTTAAAAAGTAACAAGGTAAGAACTGGCTTACGTTAGCTAAGTCAACACCGCTTACCTGCACACTCGCTGTTCATAAAGTTAGTAACTTTTAACTGCTAAAGCCTGTAATTAACAGGCTTTACTCATTTTTTACAGCTTATTATTTAAACTCATATTAGAGTAAAAATTGTTTTTAGGTTAAATTTCAGCCGATTTTTCCTAACTCTCAGCTTGTTATCAAAAGTCAACCCATAAAGTTCAAAAAAAAAGCAATTATGTTCAATTTATAACCTTTGATTTTTGCAAAAAAAACCGTAAACTTAGCGCCCCTTGAGGAAAGGCGGATTAAACTGTAGTGCGTATTGGTCCATACCAACTTGAAAACAATCTTATCGTAGCACCCATGGCGGGCATCACTGACAGACCGTTCAGACAACTGTGTCGGCGTCTAGGTGCAGGACTTGCGGTATCTGAAATGTTGTCTTCAAATCCTAAAGTGTGGAAAACCGATAAATCGCAAAATCGCATGGATCACAGTGGTGAATCTGGCATTCGCTCGGTGCAAATCGCAGGAGCGGATCCAGAGCTGATGGCGCAAGCAGCACAATTTAATGTCGCCAATGGTGCGCAGATCATAGATATAAATATGGGCTGCCCCGCAAAGAAAGTGAACAAAAAGCTTGCAGGCTCAGCGCTATTGCAACACCCCAAGCTGGTAGATGAAATCATCTCTGCGGTGGTGGCTGCCGTAAAGGTTCCCGTGTCGTTAAAAATCCGTACAGGGTGGGACACAGACAACCGTAACGGCGTTGAGATTGCTCGCATCGCTGAACGTCGTGGCATTGCTTCGCTAGCAGTACATGGTCGCACAAGAGCATGTATGTATAAGGGCGATGCAGAATACGCTACGATCAGAGAAATTAAACGTTCAGTATCAATCCCTGTGGTTGCCAATGGTGATATCACGTCACCAGAGAAAGCGAAACAGGTACTGGAATACACGGGTGCAGATGCCATTATGATTGGTCGAGCCGCCCAAGGTCGCCCTTGGATTTTCCGAGAGATAGACCACTATTTGAAAACCGGTGAACACTTGCCCGAGCCTGAAATAGCAGAGGTTCGAGCAATTTTGATGGAACACTTAGTTAACCTCCATCAGTTCTATGGTGAACCAATGGGAGCGCGCATCGCACGCAAACATGTATCTTGGTATTTGCAAGCCCATGACCAAGAAGGTCAATTTAGGCGAGTATTCAATGCTCTTGAAGCGCCTGAGGCGCAAATCGAGGCATTAGAAGACTATTTTGAAACATTAGGGTAAATATATTTTTTGCCCTGCAAGCTAACTAAGAAAGAGACATAACGATGTTCGAACAAAATGTGACTTCTCCATTTATTACTAACGCTCATGTTCAGTCACAAGAGAAACCGCAACCTTTGCGCGATGCAGTTAAAAAAGCTGTACATCACTACCTAAAGCAGCTTAATGGTCAAGACGTACAAGACGTTTATGAGTTAGTTCTTTCTGAGCTTGAAGCACCTCTACTTGAAGAGGTTATGACTTATACTCGTGGTAACCAGACTCGTGCAGCGATCCTTTTAGGTATCAACCGTGGCACACTTCGCAAGAAGCTAAAAAAATACGGCATGAACTAAGCACTGTTAGTAAAATTTAGTTGATAAAAAAGCACCTTTTGGTGCTTTTTTATTGTATAAAATTCAGCAGCTAGCGGACATTTATCCTTTGCATGTCGCACTTTTCTCATATTTAACTCGCCTTTTAACATCGTCATCTTAACAATAATGCGCTAAAATACCGGCTTTCTAAGCTAGCCCTTAACTAATCATTGAGGAAACCTGAACCATCATGGATATACATCGTCCAATTCGTCGCGCCCTTCTAAGCGTGTCAGATAAAACCGGTATCGTTGAATTTGCAGCAGCTTTAGAAGCTCAAGGCGTGGAAATTCTATCAACTGGCGGTACTTGCAAACTACTTGCAGAAAATGGCATTAAAGTAACAGAAGTATCTGATTACACAGGCCACCCAGAGATCATGGATGGTCGCGTGAAAACGCTTCACCCTAAAGTGCATGGCGGTATTCTCGGACGTCGCGGTCAAGATGAAGACATAATGACCGAAAACAATATCTCAGCAATCGATATGGTAGTAGTCAACTTATACCCCTTCGCACAAACTGTTGCGAAAGCTGACTGTAGCCTAGAAGATGCAATCGAAAACATAGATATTGGTGGCCCGACTATGGTTCGCGCTGCAGCTAAGAACCACAAAGACGTAACCATTGTTGTCAATGCGAGTGACTATGGCCGAATCATTGAAGAAATGAAGGCTAACACAGGCTCTACAACATACAAGACGCGTTTTGACCTTGCTATTGCCGCCTATGAGCATACCGCCCAGTATGACGGTATGATTGCAAACTACTTCGGCAAAATGGTTCCTGATTATACTGAGGAAGCCTCTGAAGAGACTAAATTCCCACGTACTATCAATATGCAGTTCACGAAGAAACAAGATATGCGCTACGGTGAAAACTCTCACCAAGATGCCGCTTTCTATGTTGAGAACAATATCGAAGAAGCATCTGTAGCAACCGCTAAGCAGCTGCAAGGTAAGGCACTATCTTACAATAATATCGCAGATACCGATGCCGCACTTGAGTGTGTGAAAGAGTTTGATAAACCAGCTTGTGTTATCGTAAAACATGCAAATCCTTGTGGAGTTGCTGTAGATGAGACAATCTTGGCAGCCTATGACCGCGCCTTTAAAACCGACCCAACCTCTGCTTTCGGTGGCATCATCGCATTCAACCGTGAGTTGGATGGTGACACAGCAGAAGCGATTGTTGCTCGTCAATTTGTTGAAGTAATTATTGCCCCAAGTATTTCAGAAGAAGCAGCGCAAATTGTTGCTGCAAAGAAAAATGTTCGCCTGCTTGAATGCGGCCAATGGTCTACTAAGACCACAGGCACTGACATCAAACGTGTTAATGGTGGTATCTTAGTACAAGATCGTGATCAAGGCATGGTTGGCTTGGAAGACCTGAAGGTAGTTTCAAAACGCCAACCGACCGAACAAGAGCTAAAAGATCTATTATTCTGCTGGAAAGTCGCTAAGTTTGTTAAGTCAAATGCGATTGTTTATGCCCGTGACGGTATGACAATCGGTGTAGGTGCAGGTCAAATGAGTCGCGTTTACTCAGCTAAGATAGCTGGGATCAAAGCCGCAGATGAGAACTTAGAAGTACCTGGTTCAGTGATGGCATCTGATGCTTTTTTCCCATTCCGCGATGGTATAGACGCCGCCGCCGCTGCGGGTATTACCGCAGTTATCCAACCGGGTGGCTCTATGCGTGACGAAGAAGTGATAGCCGCCGCAGATGAAGCGGGAATGGCCATGGTATTCACCGGAATGCGCCACTTCCGCCATTAATCAATAAAGCGCGAAACTGATGAGTTTCGCGCTTTTTGTTTCAGCTAATTTCCAGTATTCTGGCTACAGCATGATCATAACAGAATGAAGGAAACTAACGATGAATCTAAGTATGAAACCTCTTATCGCTGCTGCCGTGTTTACGACTCTTGTAGGCTGTAACGCGACAGAATCAAACTCAAACCAAGCAGTACCAAGCGCAATTGCAACAGCCGTTGCCAACGACAATCGTGCAGAGAAAAACACAGCTCGCGATCAATATAGAAACCCAAGTGAAACGCTTGCTTTTTTTGGTATTGAACCTGCTATGACTGTGGTAGAGATTGCCCCAGGCGGTGGTTGGTATAGCGAAATCTTAGCACCTCTTGTTCAAGGCAAAGGCACATACTACGCAGCGCATTTCCCTGCTGATTCAGATGTTGGTTACTATCAACGTTCATTAAAAAGCTACCAAGAAAAAGTGGCAACCAACCCAGATTACAGTGAAGTTAAGATCACCGAGTTTGCACCAATTACACATAGTAATATTGCACCAGCAGGCAGCGCCGATGTGGTACTAACCTTCCGTAATGTCCATAACTGGTACATGGGTAAAGGTGATGAAGGTGTGCTTAGCGCATTCAATGCTTTTAACAAAGCCCTGAAACCTGGTGGTATTTTAGGTGTAGTTGAACACCGTCTACCAGAGCACCGTGATACTGAAGACCAAAAGTCTTCTGGTTACATGAAGCAAAGTTATGTTATCGATATAGCCAAAAAGGCTGGATTTGAGCTGATTGCAAGTAGTGAAATTAACGCAAACCCATTGGATAGTGCAAACCATCCTAAAGGGGTATGGACGCTACCTCCACGCTTGGCGCTTGGTGATGAGAAAGCCGCGCAATATAAAGCGATTGGAGAAAGCGACCGCATGACCTTAAAATTCAAAAAGCTTTAATAGGAAAATTTCGCCATGAATGTACTCGTCATTGGCAGCGGTGGACGTGAGCACGCGCTTGCATTCAAAGCCGCACAAAATCCATCTGTAAAAACTGTTTTTGTCGCACCTGGTAACGCAGGTACAGCGCTTGAACCTAAGCTTGAAAATGTTGCTATCGGTGTTGAAGATATCGATGCTTTGGTCGCATTTGCTAAAGAAAACAATGTGCAATTGACTATTGTTGGTCCTGAAGCGCCATTAGTTATTGGTGTTGTTGACCGATTCCGTGAAGAAGGCCTAGCTATTTTTGGCCCGACACAAGCGGCAGCACAACTGGAAGGCTCAAAGTCGTTCACTAAGGACTTTTTAGCACGCCACCACATTCCAACAGCGGCATATCAGACTTTTGAAGAGATAGAGCCTGCGCTTGCTTACTTAAAGGCACAAGGCGCACCTATTGTTGTCAAGGCTGATGGCCTTGCTGCTGGTAAAGGAGTCATCGTGGCTATGACCGAAGCGGAGGCGGAAGAAGCTATTCGCGATATGCTGGCGGGTAATGCCTTTGGTGAAGCCGGTAGTCGCGTTGTTATCGAGGAGTTTTTAGAAGGTGAAGAGGCCTCTTTTATCGTCATGGTTGACGGTAAAAATGTACTCCCTTTTGCCACCAGCCAAGATCATAAACGCGCCTATGACGGCGATAAAGGTCCAAATACCGGTGGTATGGGAGCCTACTCTCCAGCGCCGGTGGTCACACCGGACATTCATGATCGTATCATGGCTGAAGTGATCAACCCGACGGTTGAAGGGATGGCAAAAGAAGGTCACCCATATACAGGCTTTCTTTACGCTGGTTTGATGATCACAGCTGACGGCACTCCCAAAGTTATCGAGTATAACTGCCGCTTTGGCGACCCAGAAACACAACCAATTATGTTACGTCTTCAATCAGATTTAGTTGAGCTGATTGAGGCGGCTAACCGAGAAGAACTGGATCAAACAGCAATTGAATTCGATCCACGAGCTGCGGTTGGCGTTGTACTTGCTGCTAAAGGGTATCCTGGTAGTTACCCGAAAGGAGATGCTATATCAGGCCTACAGGTAAGTTATCCTGAAGGTGAAAAAGTATTCCATGCCGGTACTAAACAAGATGGCGAACACGTTGTGACTGCTGGTGGTCGAGTTCTATGTGCAACCGCACTTGGACATACGGTAACTGAAGCACAAAAACGTGCCTACTCTCTAGTGAAAGATATTCACTGGGAAGGTGTGGAATACCGTACCGACATTGCATATCGCGCGATCGCACGCGAAAGCTAATTCACGTTAAGCTTTGCTAGGCCAGCTATTGCTGGCCTTTTTAGTTTATGTACTTCGTTCACCTTGATTTGCTATGGTATCCTACCCTTTTATGAGCATTTTTAGGGGCAAAGATGCAAGTACAAGGTACACTCAGCAAGTTAAAATCTACGCTTGTTGAACCTATTCAATATCAATTACCGGTTGGGGATAACTTAGTATCACTTAATGATTACTTCGGAAAACCCATCACGCTTACCTTCACTGGCAATATATTTTGTAGTAATTGTGGTAAAAAAACCAAAAAGAGTTATTCCCAAGGGCACTGCTATGTGTGCATGAAAAAGCTCGCAAGCTGCGACATGTGTATTATGAAGCCTGAAACTTGCCACTTCGATCAAGGCACCTGTAGAGAGCCAAAGTGGGGGGAAGAAAACTGTATGATCCCACACTATGTCTATTTAGCGAATACTTCAGGACTAAAGGTTGGGATTACTCGCCATACACAAATACCAACGCGCTGGATAGATCAAGGCGCGACGCAAGCATTACCGATTTTTAAAGTGCAGACCCGTCATCAGTCAGGGTTAGTGGAAGTAGCACTGGCGCAGTTTATTGCTGATAAAACTAATTGGCGTAATATGCTCAAAGGGATCAACCCTGAAGTAGACCTCAAGGCAGAAGCCGCTAAGCTTATTCCACAGATCCAAACCAAACTCGATGAGCTGGCCGAACTCTTTGGCGCGACAGCTATTGAAGTGCTAGATGAAGAGGTGGTCGACCTCACTTTCCCTGTGGAGCAACATCCGAGCAAAATCACTTCATTTAACTTTGACAAGGATCCCGTGGTATCTGGTGTACTTGAGGGGATCAAAGGTCAGTACCTGCTTTTTGATAACGGCGTGATCAACATCCGTAAGTTTAGCTCCTACGAGATCACCTTCTCTGACGAGTAAAACGCCTGCCAGTCGTCTTCTGTAAGCGGTTTACAGAAGACATATCCCTGAATAGTATGACAGCCTAGCTTACGTAGATAACGCTTTTGTACTGGCTTTTCTACTCCCTCTGCAACAACTTGTAAATTAAGTGCTTTAGCCATAGCAACAATTGCCGCAACAATCTCACTATTACCATACTCATCAGGCACTTTTGCAATAAAGCTAGCATCAATTTTGAGTATATCTATAGGGAGTTTAGCTAAGTAGCTCAATGCGGAATAACCAGTGCCAAAATCATCAATTGCTAGCTTTACACCAAGCTCTTTGAGCTTTTTCAAGGTGTATTTCGCCTCCAATAAATTACCAATAAAGCTATTCTCAGTGAGCTCTAACTCCAAATACTTCCCTTCGACATTGTGTTTTTTTAATGCTTGGGCGACACATTGATAAAGATCCCCCTGAGTGACATGTGACGCCGAAATGTTAATCGCTAAGCGCCTTATCTCCATTCCAGCTTGTTGCCATTTAGCTAAGTGCTGGCAAGCCTTATCTATTACCCATTGGTCAAGACGGATTATTAGCCCAAGCTCTTCTGCCAGTGGAATAAACTGGGCCGGTGATATAACGCCCAAGTTTGGGTCACGCCAGCGTAGCAAACACTCAACACTGGAGATGCGACTGCTAGTTAAACATTGCAATGGCTGAAAATGCAGCTCAAACTCATCATTTTCCAAGGCGTTTTGAAAACGACTGAGCATAGATAAACGCTCAAATGAACGTGCATTCATCGACGCTTCGAATAACTGGAAGGAATTACGCCCGACTTCTTTGGAGCGATACATAGCAACATCGGCATGCTTCAATAAAGTTTCGGTATCATGGCCATCCTCGGGGTAAATAGCCGCCCCCATCGAGGCCGTCGCAGCGACCTGCATATCACCAAGTTGAAAAGGGTGCGACAACGCCATTAAGATTTGATCTGCAAACTCAATGACCTCCGACATACCGTTCACTTCGCTCAGTAACACGACAAATTCATCACCACCAAGTCGCGCCAGCGTGTCCCCTTCATTCAAAATAGACTTTATCCGCTCACTAACCTGTACTAATAACTCATCTCCAGCGCTGTGGCCAAGAGAGTCGTTCACTTCCTTAAAGCGGTCTAAATCTATAAACATCACGCTAAGCTTTTGCTTGTAGCGGTGTGCGGATGCCAACGCCATAGAAAGTCTATCGTAGAATAAGCGACGATTAGGCAACCCGGTCAATTCATCAAAATAAGCCAAACGAGCAATTTTTTCTTCTGCATTTTTTCGCTCCGTAATATCGCTAAAAATGGCGGCGTAGAGCATGTCGTCACTGTAAGGCTCTCTGATCTCAATAATCGTGAGCCATTCAACATAGATTTCACCGCTCTTTTTACGATTGCATATCTCGCCTTGCCATACCCCTGTTTCCCTGAGCGTTTGCCACATACTCTGGTAGTAAGATTCATCATGTAAGCCAGAGCTTAATATACTGGGATTTTTGCCAAGCACTTCGTAATCTTTATAACCGGTTAGCGCACTGAATGCCGGATTGATCTGAATAATTTCGCCCGAACTTTTGGTGATCATGATGCCATCCAAAGAGGCATCAATGATACGATTGGCAAGGTATAAATTCTTCTCAGATTTTTGCAGTGCAATATCTCGCTGCACCAATACCTTCTCTAATTCACTGCAATACGCAGTTTCAATTTCAGTTAGTACATTCTTCAGTGCTAATAAGCCAATAACTTTTTGAGATTCGGGGCAAGTGACAACTAAATGCCGAATAGAATTTACCGTCATCATGCGGTAGGCATCAAATAAACTATCCTTTGGGGTCATTGCCAGCATCGGGTAACTTGCCAAATTCCAACATGGTTGACGCCAATCGGGGTTGAGAATGATGTAGGCAATATCTCGTTGGGTGATGATCCCATATTCATGTAAAGCATGATTATATACCAGCACCGCAGTGAGCTTTAATTCACACATACTACTAATCACATCAGAAACGCAATCCTGGCTGTCTAACACGACAATATTTGAATCAAAGTGTTGCTCAATTGGCCGAAAGTGCAGGTAATGGTCTAGTCCTTGGCTGCGAACAATATCCGACAACGACACCACACCACAAGGAATATTATCAAGGTCAATGACTAATAGATGGCGGATCCCCAGCTGATGAAACTTAACAGTGGCTTCGCTCAATGTCTTATCTATCTGAATTTTTTGTACCGGAGAGGTCATCACAGATTTGATAGGCACTTGAGCAAAATTTGGATCATTAAAGTCGAGCTTAACGCAATCGGACTCAGTCCAAATACCGATAATATCATCAGCACGAGTAACAAAAATAGAACTCACTCGGTTTGCTTGCATTTGTGCAACCGCATCATGAAGACTCGTTTGCTCATCGCAACATAACAAGCTATTGGTAAATACTTCTTTGATCTGTAACTGACGTGAATCACCAACCATAAGCACACTCTCGCAATATTATTCCAATTTGAAGTATACTGAGCGTCGCTGTTGATAACTTGACCTTGAACAAATAATGACGATAAAAAATTATCCAATCCTACTGGTATTAGACCAAAGTATAGAGCTTATTGAGGATGATAAAGCGCTATCAGACTCTATTCATATGCTTGATGACGCCACCAAGAGCAATGCCGTCGTTATCGCATCGAATGGCAGTTGTACCAATTTACAGGGGCATGTGGTTGATACCATAGAGCTGCCTGATTTAACCAGTTTAGTGCAACAGTACCTTATTGACGAAGGACAATGTTGTGTTAGTAAAATACAATTGCAGAGTGTTCAGCAAGCTTTTGCGTTACTAAAGTAATTCACCCTCTTCTACTAACGCTTTGATGTGCGTCACGGCACTACGGCCAAGTGAAGACAGATCGTATCCACCTTCTAAGTAGGAGATAATACCTAAGCAGTGTTGTGATTTTGCTAACGCAACAACTTGTTCAGTAAACCATTGATAGTCCTGCTCAACTAGTTTTAGTCCTCCCATATCATCTTCAAGATGGCCATCAAATCCGGCACTAATAAAGATAAGCTGTGGTCTAAATGTTTCTAGTTTTGGTAGCCACTGCTGTTGAAATAATGCTTTTAAATCATTGCCATCAGCACCTGCTGCCAATGGAGAGTTAATTAAGCTTTGATGGTTTTCAATCGCGGTATTAGGATAGAATGGATACTGAAATAGTGAACAAAACAGAATGCTAGGATCGTCTTTGAAAATATCTTGAGTACCATTGCCATGGTGCACATCAATATCTAAAATTGCAATCCGCTCAACCCCCTTGGCTTTTGCGTAAGCCGCAGCAATGGCGACATTATTAAAGACACAGAACCCAGAGGAAGTACTTTGATTAGCATGGTGTCCTGGCGGCCTTACCGCGCAAAATGCGGCATCGAGATTACCAGCAATAACTTCGTCTACCGCTAATATTCCAGCACCAACAGCACGCTCAATTGCTTTTAGCGAGTCAGGGCACAGCCATGTATCACCGTCTAATGACGCCAGTCCTTCACTCGGGATCTTGTCTATCACCTCTTTAATCATGGCTTGATCATGCACCAAGGCATAATGCGAGGTGTCAGCTTTAATTGCGGCTTTATGTTCTACGGCTATATCTAATCCAGAGGCCAGTAGCCTATCCGATATCGCATCTAATCTGGCCGGACATTCGGGATGTTCCTCTGTCATTTTATGCTTGCGGCAATAAGGGTGGGTGATAATTGCAGTACGCATCGTAGAATACATCCTCGCTTAGTGTATGACTCTGTTGAGTCCAGTCATTGCTCCTTTTGACTATATCAAAGCCACCTCTTAGTGGCTTTGATACTTTGGTATATCCTAATGCGCTGCAGGCGCAGCCTTAGCCTTAGCCTTTAATTCAAGGTTGTGAAAATCAAAACTAAAATCGGTGATTTGAGGGTTTACAAATTCCATTTCAGCTGACTCTACGCGTTGTGATTTATTAATAGTAAAGTTGATATAGGCGTCAGCCTCAAGTAACGGCTCATCCCAGCGTACCACAAAAGTATTGCCACTGAGATGCTCAAGCTTTCCTTTTAGCCGTTTAGTGTGCGTAAAATCAATTCGCAGTACATTATCAAGTTGCTCTATTATCACATCACCGTACCATGAGCTTACCAAAGTTCCGGTGTAATTTTGCAACGGCAATGATGGCTGCGGCGCCGTTACTTTGGCAATGCCTGCTTTTGCGTACTTTTCTTGCTGAGCTTTAAAATAGTCATCAGCAATAAGGTTGACCCAATCTTTATCTTCTAACCCTAGGGCATCCTCAAATACTTCATTAATAATCGCTGATAACGCAGCATACTTTTGCTGATTTGACAGCACAACAACACCCAGCTTCTTCTCCGGGATCATTGCAACCTGAGAGACCATGCCTAAAATACCGCCGCCGTGGCCTACTTTTTTATAACCGAAATAATCTTCAATCGCCCAGCCTAAGCCGTAACCTCTAAACTGCTGGTGATAAAATGATGCCGCTTTTTTGGCAGGTATTCGTGTTATATGAGGGTGCCACATTTGTACTTGCTGAGCAGCTGAAAATAATTGCTCGCCGGATGGCAGCTGCCCACCAGCTAACTGAGTTTGTAGCCACTTTGTCATATCATCGACATTGGACGCAATGGCACCCGCCCCTCGAAAATCTTCAAGATAGTTAACAAAAAATGGCGTCAATTTACCCGACATAGGAATATGTCCCGTTGCCCAGTTCATGTTATCTGATGGGATCCGAGAAAACCCAGCTTTGGAATCATCCATCTCCAATTTATTGAACATTTCTTGCTCAACAAAGTCGCGCCAGTTTTTACCACTCACTCGACTGACAACTTCACCGGCTACCACAAACATGAGATTGTTGTAGGCGTATTGACTGCGAAAGCTGGAATCTGGTTTAAGGTGTGAGATACCAGCAAGTAGTTCAGGCATGGTTTTATCTGTATCAGGCCAGATCATTAAATCTCCGGCCCCTAAACCTAACCCGCTGCGGTGACTTAATAAGTCGCGAATGGTCATTTCTCGAGTGACATAGCTATCGTAAAGCTTAAACTCAGGAATATGCTGAACAACTTTATCATCCCAGCTTAATTTTCCCTGATCAACCAACATTGCCAGTGCTGCGGCAGTAAAAGCTTTGGTATTAGATGCGATCCCAAAAAGCGTATCAGCGTTGACGTTAGCAGGCTTGTGTAAATGTGTGACCCCAAAGCCTTTGGTCATCACAACTTTGCCATCTTCAACAATACCTATCGCTAAACCCGGTATATTGAACCGCTTCATCGCTTCTTCGACGGCACTTTCCACATCTTGTAAATTTACAGCTGCACTAGCAGGCGGTGTCAGTATACTTACAGCAACCAAACCAGTTGTGATGAGCCATTGTTTTATTTTCATTACTATTCCTTGGATTTATTACAGCTCAGCCATTTAAGTGCGAGCGTGAACTTTATATTAATCGCAGCGTGACTGATAAATCGCTAACTCTTGTTTTTGTCTATCTTTATTTTCATCAATCCTATGGGGCTGCTGTAATATAACGTTTTGATATTCAGATGGAAAGTGATGTTCTTTGCTCCCTTCAAGTACGTGCTGAACATACCAATCAAAAGGCAACTCATCATCAATAAAGGTATTGGCAATGTAGCACCAAGCCTCCACAACGCTACCATTTTGCATTACGACAGGTACACTGCGGCAGTCATAGCGCTCGCCTTCAATTTCATCCAAACGTCGTTTCTCTTGCAGGTTCAGCGTGTATAACACCCCATAAACTCGACTGTTAAGTCCTGAGCATGGCACGATATTGCACTTTGCTGAGCCATCTGTACTTAACATATCAAAGGTCAACCGATACCCGTTTAGCACGCCAGTTCCCAATAGCTCAGCTTCAGGCAATCGTGATAATAACCGAGCCGTGGACATATTCGAACCAAAGCTAAAATTAATTATGTTTTTGTCATTCATTACACCACCAGCCTTATTGCGAGTAATAACATGATCACACCGATCCCGCGATCAAACCAATGTCCAGCTAGCTGAAAAAAGTGCCTGACATTTTTTTTTGATAAAATAACAGCCAGTAAAGAGAACCATAACCAAGTTGCCAACGCCATGTATATGCCATAAAACAGCTGCACACTACTTGGAGTACTTGGCTCTATGACCAAAGTAAAAAGCGATAAAAAGAACAGCGTCGCCTTTGGGTTCAGCGCATTAACTAAAAAGCCACGCTTCAACGCACTCCAATTAGACTCAGTAACAGTGTGCTCAGTCATATTTTCGTGCTCTGAACTGGGTTTTGCATATCGCAACGCTTGGACACCAAGATAAGCCAGATATAGCGCGGCTATATATTTTACTGCTGTGAACAAGGTTTCAGATTGAGATAGCAGTAACGCTACGCCCAATAAGCAATAACTGACATGTACTAAAATACCCAAGCCAACCCCAAAACTTGTCCAAAGCGCATTTGCTCTACCTTGCTGTACACTTTGCTTGAGCACTATCGCAAAATCAGGACCTGGGCTTGCTACTGCAAAAAAGTGAGCAAGCGCGATTATGATAAATTCATCAAGATAAGCGGGCATGAACATGTTCCTGTAAAGCAAGTAAGTCTATACGCTCAGAGCTATCCATCATCATCTTAATTTGCTTCTTGGCTTTTTTAAACTGGCCGACCAAATGTGGTTTGAGATGTTTATGACCATCCTTTGCACCTTTAAAATGGCACACCAAGGCGTGGACGAATATGCTTTGCTGCTCAGTCAGTGCTGCCTGACGATTTGCGTACTGATTATAACAAGAGCCACACCCTCCCCTAAAGTGATACACCGTATTAGAAACCATCACGCCAAAACCAAAAAAACCGGCAAGCACATCACTTGCGGCATCCAGCTGTTCCTGCCCTCCCGGCGGTAATACTCCCCGCTGTAAAATCAGTACCTTTGCTAGCACCCCAGCTAGGCTCGCAACAAGATCCTGTGGCTGATTAATTTGATTCGGATTATAAGACACCGCTATCGGAGTTGAAGCCTCTGAAATGACAGCTTGATCACCACGCCACCGCCCAGCTACCTGCAATTTTGCCATATGCGTCGTTTGCATTTGTGCTGGCGATACCAGATGAATTGGCCATTTTTGTAAACCTGCATATGACTTTACTCGGGAAAAAACAACAGCAGCCATTTCTTCAATACTCGAAACAGGGTCGGGGAAAAAGTGTGGGGTCGGTGTAATAATCTGCGTGTCGCTTAAAAAGTATTCTCCATCAAAGTGTTCAAATGCCCAAATAAAGGTATCGACCAACCACTGAGTTTCTTCTTCACTGAGTAACGGGGAGAATTTAAATAAGGACAGCATGCTAATAATTCACTCTTTTGTGGAATAACCCCAGATAAATAGCATAAACTCTACGACTAATGCAAAAACATGGAGTTTCACATGCCTCACTTTATTCTCGAACATTCGGATAATTTACCAATAGAAACCGAAGCCTTAGTATCACAAGTACAGCAATTCGCTTGTGCGTGTGGTCTTTTCGATCCAGCTTCTGTTAAAACACGTGCAATGTCATTCGAGCATTTTCAACTAGGTGATGGCAAACAAGGATTTATTCATTTACAGATCCATTTAATGGCGGGTAGAACAATAGAGCAAAAGCAGGCGCTTACCGAAGGGGCGTTAACACTGTTGCAAGCTAAAGTATCCAAACAGTTTGCGCTGAGCGTACATTGTTACGATTTATTACCTGAAATCTATCGCAAAAACTAATTTATTATTCGAGCTATTTAACTATGAAATTTCCATGTAGGTTAGAGAAGTTTTTGAGCCATATTGCTGAAATGCCTCGCAGTAAGGTCAAAATCAATATTAAAAAAGGTCTAGTTACCGTCAATGGTAACGTCGTCAAAAAAGGCGATATCCAAGTTACCTTAGCAGATCATATAACGTTTGCAGGTGTTCACCTACAGTACCTTGGCTTACGCTATTTTATGCTCAATAAGCCTAAGGGCTATGTATGTGCAAATAGCGATGAGTTACACCCAACAGTCTTTGACTTGCTCGATGAGCCTAACTTAAAAGATTTTCATGTGGCAGGTAGGTTAGATATCGACACAACTGGTTTAGTATTGCTCACCAACGATGGAGATTGGTCACATCAAATTACCTCCCCTAAAAAGCAAAAGTTTAAAACTTATGTTTTAGAAAGTCGTGATGAATTGACCGACACAGCTTTGATCCAGCTCGAGCAAGGTGTTGAACTTCATGGCGAAAAACAAGCTACGTTACCGGCAAAAACAGAGCAAATAGATAAATACGCATTACGCTTGTCTATTTGTG
This sequence comes from Pseudoalteromonas sp. PS5, assembly GCF_004103255.1. NCBI lineage: Bacteria > Pseudomonadati > Pseudomonadota > Gammaproteobacteria > Alteromonadales > Pseudoalteromonadaceae > Pseudoalteromonas > Pseudoalteromonas sp. PS5. Next base: position 30,489 of record NZ_RCSQ01000071.1, on the reverse strand, counting down.
AAGGAAAATACCACCAGGTTAAGCGAATGCTTGCCGCTGTAGGTAATCAAGTTGTTGAACTACATCGGGAAAATATAGCTGGTATCACACTTGATCCAACGCTTGCAGAGGGTGAATACCGCCCACTCACCGATGAAGAAATTAGCATAATTAATGCAAATTAACTCTCAAATTTCCGGTGTATGAGTAAATATCATCTCGAAATAGTCCGTATAGCACATTAACCCACTTACAACTTCCCCCTAAACATGCTAAATCATTTAATAGAGTATTTTTAGGGGGCTATCCTGTGTTTTCCAATTTCACACTTAGAGCAAAAATAATTACCTTTGCAGCGGCAATATTTGTTTCTTTGCTTGCCGTCGCCTTTGTTGGTCTTCAAGCACTACGCCATGCCAGTGAGAGCGATAATATTGCTCGCATCAATCAGCTGATGAAAAGTACGGTTAACATAGTGAAACAATTTGAACATTTTGCACAACAGAACATATTGACCGAACAACAAGCCAAAAAAATGGCAATTCAGGTCCTACGGGAGAACAAATATCACGACTCTGAATACGTTTATGTTGTTAATGAAAAAATGGATTTTGTTGCAACCCCCCATGATCCTCAGCTTCATGGCACTAGCTTTAACGATTTTAGGGATGCTTCAGGAAAGAGCATAGGTGGTATGGTCAAGCGCCTGGTGGGTAATGAGGTTGATCAGATCATTACTTATCATTGGACATCATTACGGGACGGTGAAATTGTCGATCTTACCTCGGTAGTTCAGAAAACACCTCGGTTTGGCTGGTATGTTGGCACCGGAATAAGTTACAAAGAAGTCAATGAACGCTATTGGGATACTGCTATCTGGTTAGTTGCATTGTCTTTAGTAGTGGCAATTATACTGACCACGGCGCTAGCACGGTTTGGTTTGTCTTTGAGTCAAAAGTTGGGGGCAGAAATAAACGATGTATTGACCATTGTAAAGCATGTTTCTAGAGGAAACCTCACCACACCTATTAATACCGCTAGCTGTAAAGACTATAGTATTTTAGCCGCAATGGCTTACATGCAAGACGGCCTAAAGGGAGTCGTTGAAGGGTTAAAACAAGCAAGTTGCGCATTGCAGACTCAAACGTCAGACAGTGAATCACGTTCAATTCAATTGGAGCAGCTCACCCATAGCCTCAGTTCAGAAACGCAAATGGTTGCTTCTGCAATTACTGAGCTTACTGCATCAGCTCAAGCCGTTGTTGAACATGCTCAACAAGCAGCAGGCTCAGTACAAGAGGCTGAACGCCAAGGAAATGCAGCGGATAAACTCACAGCTCAAGCCGCGCAAGAGATTGCATTATTAGAGCAGCAAATTGACAGCGCTGGTAATAACATCCAAGTACTCGACGAAGAAGTATCAAATATAGCGAACGTCCTAACCGTTATTCAATCCATTGCTGAACAAACTAATTTGCTGGCACTAAACGCTGCCATAGAGGCTGCAAGAGCGGGTGAACAAGGGCGAGGCTTTGCCGTAGTTGCTGATGAGGTCAGACAGCTTGCACAACGAACACAAACCAGTACCGAAGAAATTCGCAATATGATCACCAAGCTGCAAAGCGCAACACAAGATGCAAAAGCCTCGGTAAATCTTAGTATTGCAACCAGTGAAAAGACCGTTAGCATGTCTTCTGATGCCTCTAAAGCACTAGTTCAAGTCGCCGATTCTTTAAAATCTATTTTACATATGAGTCATCAAATAGCACAAGCCGCGCAAGAACAGCTCAGTGCAGGTGAAGATACGGCGCAGCGAGTCGTCACAATATCAGATACTGCGTCTCAAACTGCTAGCGTTTCAGAAAAAGCCCACAAAGCAACTGATACCATTAAAGCGCTTTCTAGCAATTTAGAAATTGAGGTCGCAAAATTCAGAATATAACAATATGAATTTATTATTTTTTTTAATAAACTAGCTCAAATTCTGATTTATCAAGGCTATTACTTAAAAAAAATCTTTAATTTTTCATTCACCTTGTGTTTATTTGGTGTTAAGTTTGTACTGGTCGGAATTGTCGGTTAAGTAGTCTGGGCGACTTTCCGAAATTGCGTTTAGCGCAATTAGAGTATCAACCTCAAACACTTTGATTGCTTGCACGTCAAGTAAATTCAATAAGGACTATGTAATGCAAAAGCTAAATTTGAAAGAATGCAAAAAGGTTTCTGGTGGCGGTATTTACGAACCAACCGACCCTAACGCACAAAAAGAAACTAGCAAAGACTAGTGTGGTGCTATGAAGAAAAATTTCTCATTAGGAGACCTACTGATACCTTATGCGATTGTAGCAGTAGGTCTCCTAGTCTTATATGACATTCGTTTTCACTTCTACATTATTTATGTGCTTATTGTCTTAACAGTCTTTATTTTAGGGGCTCGATTAAAAGACGTTAATATTTGCGCACTCTCCCTATTAGCAGTTGTTCCCTTTACCCTAGAAACTGCAGTTTTTTCGTCTGGTTTGATTAGTTTAGACTCTTCAGACAAAGACCAACGGCTCCTTCAGAATACTCTTATTTTTGGAACTCACTTTTTAATTGCGTTAATGGTAGTTTTTCCATTGACTTATCGTGTCGAGATCACCAAAAAGCTGTTCCCAAAATTAAAAACACGCTACACCTTTGCCGATGCAATTATGCCTTGGCTGGCGATTTTTAATGTTTTTATGAGCTTCGCAGCCTTAATTGAAAATTATTTTAGAAATGCCAAAGGCGTCGAAATGACCATTTTCTTTTATAGTTTTGATGTTAGCGGGTACTTAATTTATAGTGCTAATTGTCTAATATTGCTTATTTTAGCCGCAATTACCTACAAAGAAGAATATGACTACGCCCTCCCCAGTCTGCGTAAAAAGCGCTAGACACCTAATAGGAGTAGCAAAGCACTAAGTTTGCTACTCCTTCAGTGATATTTTTCCCTTATATAGCGTTTTGTTATCAAAGATAAAGAGTATTATGAAGTCGTCGTATGCTTACGCTATTATTACCCTGCATTTTCGAGCCGAACCGTCGACACAGTGGGTTTGCGTCGATTACAAACGAATAAGTAACTGTTTCGGTATCGTTTAGCTTCTTTTTTTGCATCAGTTGCCAATGCCGCCACTTGATGGGAGTTAAAGCAGTGCTGTAGATCTGGACGCACTAAACCGATTGATAAAGTCAATAATGGTACAAACTGCTTTTGTCCTTCGCGGTTTGTTGCCCAATAGCCTCCCGCGTTGACATGCTCAGGGGTAAAAAAAGCTGTGGATTTAGTTTCAAACTCAGCAATAATCTCATGACATAGTGCTTGCGCATCATGATTATCAAATACCACCATAAAGTCATCCCCCCCTATGTGACCTACAAAACTTGGGCTGTGGGCACAAACATCCATGGTCACCTCAGCTAAAAGCTTAATGACACTGTCACCGCTGGCGTACCCATATAAATCGTTAAACTGTTTAAAATGGTTTAAATCAATATAAGCCAAAGAAAAGTCATGATTCGAACGCAGTCTTTGCTCTATCGCTTCGTTAATCGCGACGTTACCAGGTAGCATGGTTAATGGATTAGCATGCTGAGCATGACGTATTTTTTCCTCAGTAATGTGCTTTAGTATGTCTCTAAGCGGCGCTAAGCCAAGATAACAGCCATTTCTGGTGATAATAATATGGCGACGAATATCAAATTCGTGATCGGTAATTTGCTTGCTGACGGAGTCAAGCTCTTGCTGTTCATCAACCACCAGAGGCTGCTTGTCCATTAATTTAATCACTGACTTTTTGTCAAATAGCGCGTGACCATAAGGTGCTGCAAAAACTTCTGTTAATTGATCTCGATGTAGCAACCCTGTCGGCTCTCTCACATCATTCACAACCGCGATGCTAGCCAAGTTTCGATCTTGCTCAAATAACCTATGTGCATCAATACATTGTGTACACTCATGGATAGCATTAATATCTTTGGCCAGCCAACCGATAGCCATAGACTGCTCGAACCGCCCAGATACAGCCGACGGATCTGAGTGTAGTGACTTAAACACCTCAAGCTCAGTAGGCGGTTTCATTTCAGGTTTAGCAAGTAAAAAGCCCTGTGCATTAACAATACCCAACTGTTCAATTAGCTTTAGTTCTTCAGCTCGCTCAATTCCCTCTGCAATCACTTTAGTGCTGGTGGCTTTTGCCAACTCTATTATCGACTTCAAGAACTCTCTTTTCACTACACTCTGATCGCAATGATCGATAAAATACCGATCGACCTTAACGTAATCAGGACATAGCTCTGACCACTTTCTTAGTCCCGAATACCCAGCTCCCAAATCGTCAATTGCAATTTGAAATCCAAGCTCTCGATAATGTGTAATAGTGGATAGCAACAAATGTGCATCATCTACTTTATCTTGTTCTGTGACTTCAATTACAACACGTTTTGGGTCAAGCCCGTAAATTTCCGTGAGGTGACGTGTTTCACCTTTGGGGTGGGAAGGATCTAGTAACGCTTTGGGACTAACATTTAAAAATAATTTACCGGGTAAGTTGTGCGACACGAACTGCTTAATCGCACTATCACGACAGATAATTTCTAGCTCAGATAATCGCTCTTGCTGACTTGCGATTGCAAACAATTTATCTGGAGACTCCAGTGATGAACCCGGAATACCACGGCTTAGCGCTTCAAATCCTAAAATTTGACACCTCGCAAGATCATAGATGGGCTGAAAAAGTGTAGATATCGCTTTTTCTTTTATTATTGTATTGAGTAGTATCGTGCGCGAAGACTTCACAGGATCAGGCTCACTGTAAAAACATAATCGCGCACGGTAGCAACTGTGTATGACAGTTACATGTCAATCGGGTGAAATGTACCCAATTTAAAGTTGAATTTACTTCACCTTTAAATTGGGTGAGTATTAAGACAAGGTAGTGTCGCTTACTTCAGTGCTCTTTCAACTTGATCAAAATGTGCTATTACTTCAACAATTTCCATCTCTGCGCTTTTATAATCTTCAGGCCCTTTAAAGCCATTCATAGCTATCGCTTGAACTGTCGCAGGGTGAACTAATAGATCTTTGGCATGGTAACAAACTGGGTCGTCGAATTTTGGTAACTTACCATCCGCATGATAACCACTTTCAATTTCTTCCAAAGGTAATGTTGGGATGATATCTGCAGCCTTGTCTAAAGCATCAAGATAGGTCTGACATTGAGGATACTTAGCGACGAATTCGTTCAATAGAGTGCGTGATAAATTCACCAACTCTGCTGACTGAGCCTCTAAGGCTTTATCTTCTTTCTCTACACGAATATTGGCTAATAGTGCCTCGGCTTGCGTTTTATACATACTTAGCGAGTCAGTCGCTTCCTGCACGGCAGGCGCTGCTTTTTGCTCTGGCTGAGGCTGCTCTGAGCATGCTGTAACTAAGGCTAATACACTAACTGCCATCATGAGTTTGTACATGATAATCTCCTTTATTGATAACGATTATCATTATACAACAATGTAATTTTTTAGAAACAATTATATGCTAACAAAAAAGCGGCTAAGTTAGCCGCTTCTGATATTTAACCTGAGGTTTGGATAAGGACTGTTCCAACTCACTGTTGCTAAGCCACAACTTAGTTTTTCCTTGTCTAGCCAGAGAGTTTTAGCGCTAGAAAGGTATCAGTTATCCGCAGCTCAGGTTATTTACTCTATAGTCAGTAGTTAAGGCATGGCATCTAAATCCGCACCTTCTTTTTCAACTTCTACTGGGATCAAGTCTTCTTTGCTCACACCCATTGCAACTGCAACAGAACTGGCAACATAAACTGATGAGTAAGTACCGATGAAAACACCAAATAACAGGGCGGTGGCAAAACCATGAATGGTTTGACCACCCCAAACAAATAGTGCTACCAACACGAGAATCGTCGTGATTGAGGTGACTAATGTACGGTTAAGTGTCTGCGTCAAAGAGATATTAATAATCTCTAATGTGTCATCAATTCGGACTTTGCGGAAGTTTTCACGAATACGGTCTGACACAACGATAGTATCGTTCAAGGAGTATCCTATTACGGCGAGTATCGCTGCTAAAATTGTTAAGTCAAACTCAAGGCCAAGAATGGAAAATAATCCCATCGTTAAGACAACATCGTGGAAAAGTGCTGCCACAGCACCTACAGCAAAACGCCATTCAAATCGAAAAGCAACATAGATTAAGATACAGATAAGCGCGGTTAGCATCGCCAAACCGCCCTGCTCTTTAAGATCTTCACCCACGCTTGGCCCGACAAACTCAATACGACGCATAATAACGCTTTCATCAGCTTGTTTAAGTGCAGCTATCAATTGATTACCAAGTACTTCAGCCTTAACATCATCGCCTCTTGGCGCTAGGCGTACCAGCACTTCTTGGCTAGACCCGAACAACTGTACCGAGGCATCAGCAAAACCATTTTCGGCCAACACGCTACGCACCTTGGCTAAATCAGCCGGTTGTGAGAAGCCAACTTCAACCGCGGTACCGCCGGTAAAGTCTAAACCAAAGTTTAATCCTTTGACCATAAACGAGCCGATTGACGCTAAAATCAATAACGCCGAGAAAGCCATTGATAGCTTTCTTGCCGACATAAAACGGATAGTGCTTTTTAAATTCAATAATTGCATGTCCGTCTCCTAGATTGATAGCTTGTTAATACGTTTACCACCGATCGTAGCGTTGATTACCGCACGCGTACCAACAATCGCTGTAAACATTGACGTGATAATACCGATAGCTAACGTTACCGCAAAACCTGCAATTGGACCTGTACCAACAGAGAATAGGATCACCGCCGCGATGAGTGTCGTGATATTGGCATCGAAGATTGTACTAAATGCGCTATCATAACCATGGTGTACCGCTTGTTGCGGGCTGCGCCCTTCTGCTAATTCCTCACGAATACGCTCAAAAATCAGAACGTTAGCATCAACAGCCATACCAACTGTTAATACGATACCGGCAATACCTGGCAGCGTAAGTGTGGCACCTGGGATCATCGACATTACACCCACAATCATAATTAGGTTAGCAGCAAGCGCTAGGTTTGCTACCAGACCAAAACCTTTGTAGTACAGCAACATAAAGGCAAGAACAAACGCAAAACCAAGAACAACCGCCGTCATACCAGCTTCAATGTTCTCCTGACCAAGGCTCGGACCTACAGTACGCTCTTCAACAATTTGAATTGGCGCTACCAACGCACCTGCGCGAAGTAGTAAGCTTAGGTTATGTGCCTCTGCCGGACTATCAATCCCAGTAATACGAAAAGAGCTATTTAAACGCGCTTGAATCGTCGCCACGTTAATCACCTCTTCGACTTTGATAGGTGGTAACGCTTTGCCATTTTCGTCTTTCTTGCCTGATGGCTTGTACTCGATGAAAACCGTCGCCATACGTTTACCAATGGCACGTTTTGTAAAGGCGTTCATCTTTGCGCCACCTTTACTATCTAGCTTGATATTAACCTGTGGGCGCTGATATTCATCCATTCCAGATTGCGCACCTGTGATGTGAGTACCCTCAAGAATAACGCGCTTTTTAAGCACCACAGGGTAGCCATCTTTATGTAGAATAACTTCTGTACCTGGTGGCACTCGACCTTGTGCAGCTGCGCGAACATCGGCATTTTCGTCTACTTCACGAAACTCCAGTGTCGCCGTCGCACCAAGAATTTCTTTTGCACGAGCTGTATCTTGAACACCTGGCAATTGTACGATAATACGCTCACCGCCTTGACGTTGTACGTTTGGTTCAGCAACACCTAGTTGGTTGATACGGTTACGAATAATCGTTTCGTTCTGCTTAATCGCATATTCACGAAGCTCTTTGTACTTGAGATCGCTAAGGCTTGAGAAGAAAGCAAGGCTGTCACTGCTGTCATTGATAAAGTCATTACCAGGATAGCGCTTTCGCAAGAAACTTAATGCCGCATCTTTGTCTTCTTCAGAACGCATAGTTACTTGCACACGTTCACTATTAGATACTCGTCTAACGGTACGATAGCGTAGCTTTTCCTCTCGCAAGTCGCTCTTAAAGTCTTGCTCCATTTGCTCTAGTGCATTGTCCATCGCTGTGACCATATCCACTTCCATTGTGAAGTGAACACCACCACTTAAATCAAGACCAAGTTTCATTGGATTTGCACCTAAGTCTTTTAACCACTCAGGTTGTGCAGGGGACATATTAATAGCGGAAATGTAGTCTTCACTTAGAGTATTGCGCAGAATATCTTGCGCTTTAAGCTGATCTTCAACGTTTTTGAAGCGGACAAGGATTTGGCCATCTTCAAGCACAGAAGATTTCACGCCAAGGTTATTCTTTTGCAGGGTTTCGTTGACTTGATCTAATACGCTGAGTGTCGCATCTGCTCCTTTTGTGCCAGATACCTGGATGGCCGGATCGCGACCATACAGGTTAGGTGTGGCATAAAGAATACCGATAGCTAACACAGCGAGAACAAGTAAGTACTTCCACATTGGATACTTGTTTAACACTGGACTATCCCTTTATTGTTTTTCTTATAGAGACTTCATTGTACCTTTAGGAAGTACTGCTGAAATCGCTGATTTTTGCACTGTCACTTCAGCTTGGTCGTTTAGTGCGATTACAACAAAATCCTTATCATCGGCTACCTTTGTGATTTTCCCCACAAGTCCACCTTGAGTTAGTACTTCGTCACCTTTGCCTAATGCGCCCATTAGGTCTTTGTGCTCTTTAACACGTTTAGCTTGTGGACGGTAAATTAAAAAATAAAATACCAGACCAAAAATACCTAACATGATTAGCATTTCCATACCGCCACCTGCTGGTGCAGCCGCTGCACTGCTAGCATGCGCGCTTGAGATAAAAAAGCTCATTTCACTTCCTCGTTTATAAAATTAATTATTTTCTGTCAAACCAACGTCAGCCAACTCTGGCACCGGTATGCCACGGCGCGCATAAAAGTCTTCGACAAATTCGTCAAATGTGCCTTCTGACAAGGCGTTTCTCATTCCTTCCATCAAACGTTGATAATAACGTAAGTTGTGGATGGTATTGAGTCGAGCGCCTAAAATTTCGTTACACTTATCTAAGTGATGTAAGTACGCTCGAGAGTAATTCTGACAAGTGTGGCAATCACACTCTGCATCCAATGGGCTGGTATCCGTTTTGTGTGCTGCATTACGGATTTTCACCACACCACCGGTCACAAATAAGTGACCATTACGAGCGTTACGCGTTGGCATTACACAATCAAACATGTCAATACCACGGCGCACTGCCTCAACCAAATCTTCTGGTTTGCCCACGCCCATCAAGTAGCGTGGTTTTTGCTCAGGCATTTTATATGCACATTGATCAAGAATATTGATCATGTCCTCTTTTGGCTCACCAACAGATAAACCACCTAGTGCATAGCCATCAAAACCTATTTCTTCTAAGCCCTTTTGCGACTCAGCACGAAGCTCAGGATACATACCGCCTTGAATAATACCAAACAACGCTGACGGGTTATCACCATGTGCTTCTTTAGAGCGCTTTGCCCAGCGTAAGCTCAGCTCCATTGAATCTTTAGCTTCTTTCTCTGTTGCTGGATATGGGGTGCATTCATCAAAAATCATGACGATATCTGAGCCTAAGTCACGCTGCACCTCCATCGCTTTTTCTGGCGACAACATAATCTTTTCACCATTAACAGGAGATTTGAATAGCACACCTTCTTCAGAAATTTTACGCATCGCACCTAGGCTAAATACTTGGAAGCCGCCAGAATCAGTCAAGATAGGCTTATCCCAGTTCATAAAATCATGCAGATCACCGTGCTGTTTGATGATCTCCGTGCCTGGGCGTAGCATCAAGTGGAAGGTATTGCCTAAACAGATGTGCGCGCCCGTTTCTTTAAGCTCGTCTGGGGTCATGCCTTTTACTGTGCCATAAGTGCCAACCGGCATAAACGCAGGAGTTTCTACTACACCACGGTCGAAGATTAAGCGACCTCGGCGAGCTTTGCCTTGTTTGCGATCTAATTCAAATTTCATTGTTACCTCGTTGTCAGAAAAACAGTCCAACATTGATTAAAAAACATGCTAACCCCATATTTAGGGCGGTGATCTTCCGATTCTACCAAGATTAACGGCTCAATTCTAATATTGGGATAAAAAACCCAAAGTCTATATCACGCCGACAACTTTACAGTCAGAAAAAGCAAAATGCCCAGTAATACTGGGCATTTTAATAGTTGTATGGTGTAAATTACTTATCTTGCTTTTGCAAGAACATAGCATCACCGTAACTGAAAAAGCGGTATTGCTTTGCGATTGCAGTTTGGTAGGCATTCATAATATGTTCTTGCCCTGCAAATGCACTCACTAGCATGATTAATGTCGATTCTGGCAAATGAAAGTTAGTCACCATGGCGTCAACCACATTAAAGCGGTAACCCGGGTAAATGAAAATATCGGTATCGCCGTAAAGCGGAGCAATCTCGCCGCCATTCGCTTTTGCGGCAGATTCAAGTGAGCGCACTGACGTAGTCCCTACCGCTATAACTCTCCCTCCTCTCGCTTTCGCCGCTTTAATCGCCTGAACAACGTCTTCTGAGACTTCGATGTATTCTGAGTGCATGACATGCTCTTCCACCGAATCTACTCGCACAGGCTGAAATGTACCTGCACCAACATGTAAAGTCACAAAAGCCATCTCAACGCCTTTATCCTTTAGCTTGGCCATCAACTCATCGTCAAAGTGTAGTCCAGCTGTAGGCGCTGCAACAGCGCCTGGCTTCTCTCCATAAACAGTTTGATAACGCTCTTTGTCTTCATCATCATCAGGTCTGTCTATGTATGGTGGTAAAGGCATATGGCCAATTTTATCTAAAATCGCCAACACGTTTTCTTCGCCTTCAAACCTTAACTCAAATAACTCACCATGACGCTGAACCATTTCAGCGGTTGCTTGGCCTTCAAGCTCAATTTTAGTACCAGGCTTTGGCGACTTACTTGCTCTAACATGAGCGAGTACTGTCCGCTCATCAACGACACGCTCGACTAATACCTCTAATTTTCCACCACTGGCTTTTTGCCCAAACATGCGAGCAGGGATCACTTTTGTGTTATTAAAGATGATTAAATCTTCAGGGTTAATAAGCGCTACAATATCTTTAAAAATCTTGTGCTCGATTTCACCACTATTGCCATTTAAGGTAAGAAGACGACTGCTAGAACGCTCCTTCATTGGGTGTCTTGCAATCAACTCATCAGGAAGGTCAAAACTAAAGTCTGCTACGCGCATGGAAAAGCCTCATTTCGAAAATTGCGCCAAGTCTAGTGCGGTGTTTTAGCGAAATCAAGTGCTTGTAACCTTGCGTAAATACCTTTAACCTAGCGGGTCTAAAATGGCGTTCACTTAAAAGATTTTACGAAGTTAAAGCACAAAGTGCTGTACAATCTTTATTCTTTAAGTTGAAACAATAGCTTATGCCTTTTAGCGCACATTTTATACCGTCAACCGTTGTAATCGTATGCCAGTATCTGGTGAGGTTTTTTTATTGTGTCTAGACAACTAACGTTGCTCATTGTTAACGCCAGTACTCACGAAACGCAAACTTTAACTAAAACGCTCAGCGTATTAGATGTCTTTACTATTATTACTAAATCTGACTCACAAGATGCTTTGAGTTTACTAAAAACTCAACCCGTCGACTTAGTGATTACCGGCCTCAACATCGGTAAAATTGATGGCTGGCGCTTTTCTCGTATGATACGTTCAGGCTTGCTCGCTACCTCAAAAAGTACGCCTATCGTACTTATTCCGCCAACTTATTGTGAGCGTATCGCTGAGACGACCGCGCGCAGCTACAGTATAGATGCTGTGCTACCGTTTGAGCGACAAGATATGCTGCCGCAGATCTTGGCAAACGTATTGTCGACACATCTAGATAAAAGTAGCCGGCTCAACTTACTACTCCTTGAACCGGACCAAAATAAAGCTGAAAAAATTTGTGCGCATCTATCACATAATTTCTCTTGTACGCATGTAAATACAGCAAACAGTGCCCTATCGCTATTTCTTCAGGGTAACTATGCTATCGTCTTAATGGACACAACGACCAACCTTTCTGGCTCCGCTGACGAACTCGTAGAGAGCATTCTAAAACATAAACCTAGTCAAGCAATTGTGACCATTATTGACAAACGTGATGCCGATCATGCTGAGCAACTATTACTACTTGGCGTAACCGACTTTGTTCGGGCACCATACGATATGCCATTTTTAAGTAAAGTATGTGATCACGCCGCACGGCGAGAAGACTTTATGGTGAGTTACGCTGAGTTTGCAAATAAGGTTGAACAGCTAAGCAGAAGTGAAAATCGTTATAAAGATTTGTTTTCCGCACACCAAAGGATCCTCCTTCATTTAAGAACGGTTGTGGTTGAACTTGATTTAGAAGGCGCGATTCGATTTATTAACCCAGCATGGGAATACCTGTCAGGGTTTGGGATAAAGTCTAGTTTGCATACCCAACTACATGACTATATCGCCAAAGAGGAACTAGTAACGCTGCAAACCGTAATGCAAGAAATGCAAAATGGTGAGCGACAGCATGCTCAAATAGAATTACAGCTACGTCATAAAAACGGTCATCTCATTTGGGTGGAGTGCCGTTTGCAACTTATCAAAAATACATCTAGCTCCGTAGCTATCACTGCGACGCTTGATAACATTCATGAGCGTAAACAAGCAGAATTGCAACTCAGACATTTAGCATTACACGATACACTGACAGGTTTGCATAATCGCTATTATTTTGACCAGCAGCTTAATCAACTGTGTAATGAAGTAAAGTCTACAAATGATATTGAGCATGCCCTGATTTACATCGACTTAGATCACTTTAAAATCATTAATGACAGCAAAGGTCATCAACAAGGCGATATTGTTCTAAAAGAAGTGTCAGAGCTGTTTGGGGATGAAATTGGAGAACAGCACCTTACGTTTCGTATTGGTGGTGATGAATTTGCAATTTTACTCAAACATACCGCTTTACTCGATGCCCATATGTATGCGGAAAGTATTTGTATGGCCATTGAAAAGCATAAGTTTCATTTCGAAGATAATGCCTACTCTATTAGTTGCTCGATTGGCTTGACCCAAATTAACAGTGACAATGCTGATCCCAATGAGTGTTTGAAGCAAGCTGATATTGCACTTTATATTGCAAAAAATCTGGGGCGTAATCTAGTTCATTGTTACAACAAAGAAGATGAGCAGAACCAAACACTACAAATCGGCTTAGAGTGGGGTCACAGTGTCAGACAAGCGCTACAAAATGACAGTATAGAACTTCATTATCAACCTATTTGGGACTTCAAAAAGCAACAAGTTGCGTATTACGAAGCCTTACTCAGGTTGAAAATCAATGATGAAATCGTGTACCCCAATCAGTTTATCCCCGCATTGGAGCTTTTAAACGATACTTTTCTAATGGATCAATGCGTTATCAGAACTGCGATCAAGGCACTTTCAGAGTTTGATGTGCTCAGCCAAGTGGCGATTAACTTGTCTGCACACTCTTTTTTAGATGAGAGACTGCAACCACATATTCAAGCCTGTCTCACTGAGTATCAGGTAAGTGCGAATCGCGTTATATTCGAGATCACCGAATCAGCCAGTATTAATAATTTAAATGCAACACAGTCTATGATCAAAAATCTAAACGACTTAGGCTGCCATTTTGCTATTGATGATTTTGGAACAGGCTTTAGTACTTTTAGCTACCTAAAACAGCTTCCTGCACAGCATGTTAAGATTGACGGCTCCTTTGTACGAGACATGTTAAATGATCCTATCGACTTGGCTTTGGTCAAGGCTGTAAACGATATCAGTCACTCATTAGACAAGTGTTCGGTAGCTGAATACGTTGAGAATAAAGATATATTTCATAAACTTAGAGAGATTGGTGTGGATTATGGTCAAGGCTATTTTATCTCGAGGCCACTTCCCATCGAGCAGTTGGAATGCAACCTAAAAACTATTTTATCCCTAAAAACAGAGCAGTAACAACTTTATACTAAAGGTTACTTTTACTTCTTGCAAAGTTCACTATAATTAAAGATACCAGTTTAAAATGTCATCAAATTTTAAGGTAACACCTTAAAAATATAGACATTCAAAGGATTGAGCTACATCTTGCTATGGACTTCAAGGGGTAAATTATGCTGTCATTATCGCTTTTTTTAATACTTGCAAACTTGCTCATCGCATATCAGTGCTACCGTTATGCTAGTGCTAAGGGATATCCAGTAAAGTTATTCACGGGGCTTGGACTGCTACCCTATTTTAACTTGGTCGTGTGGGTATACTTACTCTTTCTACCGAACTTGACTACGGCCAAAAATATTGAACAAGCGTAACACTAGATTACTCAATTTGACGCCTATTCTGCAATGAGTAATCCGTGTCGATAACACCAGCATCGCTGCCTGCTATCGCCAAAGTGTCAACGTCCATTCAGACAAAGTGCGTTGGTAAAGTACTATATTTAATCAAAAACAGCATGCCGCTACTCTTGGCATGCTGTTTTTATTAGGGTTCCCGATATAGCGCAGAACGATAACCTGAACTCGGTAAAAAGGTGATGCTCTAGCCACTATCCCTAACCACATCATGACATTTGCTTTGCATTAAGAAATACTTTTTGGCTAGAGTAATATTCCGCTGTTAAGCTTAGGTACTTTTGTTGATTAGCCTATTTCTAACTTTAAGTTCAGGTTATACCAATTTTCTTAATTAAGTGGTCTATTTTGAGGTGAGAAAATCTTGTCGATAACACCGCTTCCGCGTCCTGCTCACGCCGAGGTACCTACGTCCTGTAGGCAAGGCAAAAATTTTGCTGTTTAGTTGTTCTAAATAAGCAATTTTTAACGCGGTTAGCGTCAGATTTACTCCTTCAAATTGAGCAAGTATTAAGTCAAATTAATGGTATTAGTTAGAAGCGGTAGCTAACAGCCGCTTCTTGTAGCTCTGTTGCACTTTTCTTTCCAGTCACACATTGCTGTATCAATGATTTTGGATAGATACGTATTTGTTTGCTATTTGTGTTATTTGGTTCGCTGTAGATAAAACTAATATATTCATCATCAGGCAAGCTGCGTAAGCCGGCACCGTAATCACATAGACTGGTTGCTAAACTCATCGTAAGCGTTTCTTCGAGTGCTCGCTGCTGCTGTACTCTTTCCTTTTCCCTTTTCGCTCGAGATGCTTCTAGACTGCTCTTGAGTTTATCTTTTAAGGCTTTTAATTCGGTGTCTTTATGCGAGAGTTGCACAATACGTTTTTCGACTTCTTTTAAAGACTCACTAAACTTCTGGCTGTCGGCTTCCTGCTCATGCATTTTCGCAAACTCAAGTTCAGCCTTTTCGCGCTCAAGTTCTCTGAGTCTGATCCGGTTTTCTCTTTCTTGCTCAACAGCTTCTCTTACTTTTTCAGCACCCGCTCTTACTTTATCAGCAACATCGGCATAAGCTTCAGAGAAAGCCTCAGCAATTGGCTCTGAGACTTCTACTTCAGCAATCGCGATGTCTAAGTCTGGTAATTCAAACTCACCAATAGCTGCAACATCGTCAAGGTTCTCTATATGTGATAGCCACTCTAGTCGATGTCGACGTTTCAATACTAATTCAAACACTGCTCCTTGATCATGAAGGTAGTAACCAGAAACGCTACGGACTTGATCTTGTGTGTCATGCTGTAGCGCACTAGTTAGTACACGTTCAAAAATAGCCACTTCACGCTGTAAAGATGGATTTGGCGACTCAGCCTGGACCAAGCTTGCACATAATGTTGCAGCTGCGCCTAGGCACAATGTAATTAACTTCATGGTTTACCTCGATACTGTGCTAAATTCTGCGTTGGTGTCTGCTCTACTTGCTCTGCAAGTTCATTTAGTTGCAATCTAAGTAGTGCTTGATCTTGCGCACGTTGCGCTTGGATAAGATCAACCAAGTTATTCATTGCTAAACTTCGTTCTTTGCGATTTTGCTCCACAACTTGGGTCACTAATCTGGAGAGTGCTTCTTGCTCTATCGGTTTCACTTCATCAAACTGGGATAAGACCTTCTGAATTACCTCTTGTTGCTTGGCCAACTGCATTTGTTGCGCAGTCATTTGCTCGTGTAACCCCAAGTTTTGTAACCATAAACCTGCAACTCCCAATCCTACGACCAACCAAGCAGCTACAGTCGACAAGGACCAAGTATCAGTATTTGACTGCTGAGTAAGTTGTGGTGGTGGTGTTTGCACTTGGTACGTCTTGGCATGTTGCTGCCATTGCGTTGCAGCTTGGAGCATGTCACGGTATTCACTGTTATTACGCAGCGCTGCTAATTCATCCTCTGTGATTGGCTTTCCCTCTAACCATTTTGCAAACAAAACATCCAATTTAGCCATGATCACGCACCTCTAGTTGCCCTTTCATTTTGCTAAGCGCGTTATATAGTCGCGCCTTTACCGTGTTAGTCGATAGTTCAAGTTGCATAGCAATCTCTTCGAATGTGTAGTGCTGGAAAAACTTTAGTTCAACCACAATCCGTTGCTCAAAAGGAAGCTGTTTTAGTGCATCATAAATTTCTTGATTACTCTGCTGTTGAGCCACTCCAGCATCAGGTCCAGCTTGAAGTACCTCCGGCTCTTTCCCTTCAATTGATTCGAATTTCCGCTTACGCATATGGTCAACAATCCTTGCGTGGGTAATTTTAAATACCCAAGTTGAAAACTGAGAGTTACCATTAAATGTATGTAAATTACGGTGCATACTGATAAATACATCTTGTGCTATATCCAGCGCATCTTGCGGCTCACCCACGAGCCTTAAGCACTGGTTGTATACTCGACTGTGATGCTGTTTACATAATGATGCCCAAGCACCTTGATTGCCTTGTAGTGCTCTTTTTATTAATTGTTTTTCGCTATTAAAAAACACTCAGCTCACTCATTAATTCTTTTATCAGTTAATCGCTGCAAGTATTAAAAAAGTTGTATCAATAGAGAATTTTTTGAAAAAAGCACCATTACTGGTGCGATAGATAGGATTGAATCTTACTTCATACTGTCAGCTTTGGCTTGACACTGTGATGAAATATAGCCTCTAACAAAATCACTAAACAGTCTAAAATCCCTTATCCGTCCAGTGGTACGGCGCCATATTAAGCCTATTTCCCTATAGGCATGATCCTGTGGGGGCGTTGCAATAAGGGGCTTACCTTGTAAAATTCCAGCATTAATGGCCATTTGTGGTAAGAAGGTGACACCATTTTTGTATTCGACCATGCTCAGTAATGTATGCAGATTTGCCGCCTCAAACGGGTTGATACACGCGCTACGATTTAAGTGGCAAGCGCTCAATGCGTGCCCCGTCATGCAGTGTTCTTTTTCCAGCAAGAAGACGCTTTGCTCTGGTAATAAATTAAAATCTTCTATTGGCTCTGGCACACTATAATCTGCATGACGAACTAAGCTAAAGTGATCTTTGGCTAAGACTTGAGTATGGAACTTATCCGTTCTATATGGCAGTGCAAGCATCGCCATATCGATATGCCCATGCTCTAATTTATCTAATAGGTTATCACTGGTGTCTTCAACTAGCACTAGGTTAAGTGCTTCAAACTCTTTCTTACAAGCTTGATAAAGGGGTGCTGCAATAAAACTCGCAATAGTTGGGATAATACCTAAAGTTAGCTTACCAGAAAGTGGGTTTTTATAGCTTTTGGTCAGCTCTTTCACACTCATGGTGTCATCGATAATTTTCCGTGCTCGCTCTACCACTTCTTCGCCAATGTCAGTAAACATTAGGCTGCGATTTTCACGCTCAATAAGCTGACACCCAAGTGTTTCCTCAAGGTTTTGTATCGCGCTACTTAGCGTCGACTGACCGATAAAGCAAGCTTCGGCTGCTCGGCCAAAGTGTTGATGCTGATGCACCGCAAGAAGGTATTGTAGTTGTTTGATACTGGGTAAATTCGTCACAAGCTTTACTCTTTATTTTCAACAGCACAAATAAAAAGACCCCAACACCAAAGGTGTTGAGATCTTTTCAAGCTAAAAGTCTGTCTTTTTGAAAAGGTGTGGTTTGCTTTTAAACGCCAAACACTAATCTCAAAATGTAGAATATAACAATAGCAAGGGCAGCACCAACTGGCAATGTAATTACCCAAGAAACTACGATGTTACGGATAACACCCATATTCAATGCGGCAATACCACGAGCCATACCTACACCTAAAACTGCACCAACTAAGGTTTGAGTTGTCGAAATAGGGAGACCGGTACCAGAGGCGATAACAACTGTTGAGGCTGCTGCAAGCTCTGCTGCAAAACCACGGCTCGGAGTAAGGTGCGTAATACCTTCACCAATGGTCTTAATTACTTTTTTACCAAGAATCGCAAGACCAGCAACAATACCCAAACCACCTAATGGTAAGATCCACCACGCAAGCGCCGCTTTCTTTGCAATTTCACCATCATTTTCAACAATATTTACTACAGCTGCTAAAGGACCGATTGCGTTTGCTACATCATTTGAACCATGTGCGAATGCCATACAACACGCTGTCAGCACCATCAGAATAGCAAATACTTTTTCAACGTTATTAAACTGCATTTGCTTATCTGCATTTGGATCCATCTTCAATTTAGAAATTGCAAATTTACCGATGATACCAATCACGATAGCGATACCGATTGCCAGCGCAAAACCTTCAAAAGTACCCATGTTGATACCGATGTGTTTTAGTCCCTTCTTAATGGTAACTAATGACATCACAAAGCCCGCTAGACCCATATAAATAGGGACGAAACGCTTGGCATTTTCTAGTGGTTTATTGGTATCAAAGATAAGCTTTTGTGCGCTCATGAAAATAAGATAGGCGATAAAGCCTGAAATAGCAGGAGTAATTACCCAACTACCAACTATCCCTGCAACCTTGCCCCACTGGATAGCTTCACTACCTACCGCGACCAGTGCGAAACCAATGATAGCACCGATAATTGAGTGCGTAGTTGATACCGGCCAGCCCAACATAGAAGCTAATAATAACCAGCTACCTGCGGCAAATAATGCTGATATCATCCCCAATATCATAAGTTCAGGAATATCAATAAAAGGAGTAGAGTCAATGATCCCTTTTCGGATCGTTGATGTTACTTCGCCACCCGCAAGATAAGCACCCGCGAATTCAAAGATCATAGCAATAATAATTGCTTGTTTGATGGTAAGTGCTTTTGAACCTACCGAAGTACCCATCGCATTAGCAACATCATTTGCGCCAATACCATAAGCCATAAAGAAACCAACTGCTGCGGCAACTAAAACCAATACCGTGCCGTAGGATGCAATAAAATCCATAACAAACCTTACTTTATTTTCAAAGATCGATTTTTATTAACGAGCTAACATCAGCTCAAGACGTGAACCAACGCGCTCTGCAATATCCGCAAGGCCACCTACCCACTCGATGATTTTGTATAAGAACATCGCATCAATCGGGTTTAGCTCGCCTTCAACAGCACGTAGCTCTTGACGAATCTTTATTTGCATTTCATCGGTATCTTGCTCAATAGCATCTAACTCAACGAGCATTTTTTCAACGAGTGTAACCTCACGGCCTTTAAAGCCAGTCTCAAGTAACTCGTCAAGCTCATTGATTGCTTCAGATGCTTGTTTAGTCGCGTCTACACAACGGGTGACGTAAGCAAGAAAGTCTTTTTGAATGGATTCAGGGATCACCATTTCACGACCGATAACGCGACCGGCGATATCTTTCGCTTTGTTGGCAATCTTATCTTGGTGAGTAATTAGTTCCAGTAAGTCAGTCCGTTCTACTGGCATAAATAAACCGCGAGGCAACTGTAAGCGAACTTCACGCTTAAGTTCATCTGCTTCACGCTCAAGGTTTCGGATTTCAATGCGAATTGCATCCGCTTCCGCCCACTCCCCTTTGAAGACATGGTTAAAAAATGGGATCAAGGCCGCACTGGCCTGATGGACTATTTTTATATGCTCTTCAATTGGCTTAATAGGAGATTTAGCAAACACTCCTAAAAACGCGTTACTAGGCATAACTGACCCTTAAATCATATTTGTATGCATGTGCAAAGAGTAATTTTACAGCATTGAGCGCCGTTGTGAACGGTTTTATTACAAGTTTAGATGAACTTAGTATGAAATTGCGCGCCCAAAGCGCGCAACTACTTGATAAGCATCACAAGGTTTTTGCGATATCTTCTTGAGATGTATGACGAATATCTTTGCCATTTACAAAGTAAATTACATATTCTGCAATATTCTGGCAGCGGTCACCGATACGCTCTAATGAACGTACGGACCAAATTAAGTCCATAATTTTTGGAATAGAACGTGGGTCTTCCATCATATAAGTCATTATTTGACGTGTGACAGCTTCATACTCGCGGTCGACCTTTGCGTCCGCTTTGTGAACCTCAAATGCTTTTTGCGCATCCATACGCGCAAACGCATCTAATACATCGTGCAGCATCTGCGAGACTTGGCGTCCCATGTTATCAATGTTTACCAATAAATCTTGCTGATCTTTGGTAAATGAATCGAGTGCTACTTTTGCAATTCGCTCAGCCTCATCACCGATACGCTCAAGATCCGCGATGGTTTTTGCAATCGCAACGACTAAACGTAGGTCACTGGCAGCAGGCTGTCTTTTGGCGATAATTCGCGTACACTCTTCGTCAATGTTGACTTCCATGGCATTGACTTTGTAGTCGTTCTGACTGACCTTTTTCGCCTTTTCAGCATCATTGTGATTAACCGCATCAAGCGCTGTGTTTAGTTGCTGCTCTACCAGTCCACCCATACTGAGTACGTGATTTCTCACGTTTTCTAGCTCTTCGTTAAAGCGGCCAGAAATGTGCTTATTAATATTGTGTTCCATAATATTCTCCTCGCAAGCGCGTCTTAACCGTAACGACCAGTAATATAGTCTTCAGTTTTCTTTTTAGACGGCGTGGTGAATAGAGTATTGGTATCTGCATACTCGATTAACTCACCCATATACATAAACGCAGTTTGATCAGATACACGCGCAGCTTGCTGCATGTTATGTGTAACGATAACTACAGTATACTTGTTTTTCAGATCGTTAATGAGCTCTTCAATAACTAGCGTAGAAATTGGATCCAGTGCCGATGTTGGTTCATCAAGTAACAGCACCTCTGGTTCAATCGCAATTGAGCGAGCAATAACCAAACGCTGCTGCTGACCACCTGATAAACCAAATGCACTGTCATGAAGTCGGTCTTTGACTTCGTCCCAAAGCGCAGCGCCGCGCAGTGATTTTTCAACCACTTCGTCTAACTTACGCTTGTCTTTGATACCTTGTAGGCGTAGGCCGTAAACCACATTCTCATAAATAGATTTAGGGAATGGATTTGGCCTTTGAAACACCATACCCACGTTGCGACGTAACGCTGCAACATCGACGCTCTTATCATAAATGTTCTGTCCTTGAAGATTGATTTCTCCTTCAATACGACAGCTATCAACCAGGTCGTTCATGCGGTTAATACAACGCAGTAATGTTGATTTACCACAACCTGATGGACCGATAAATGCGGTTACCTGCCCTTTTGGGATCAACATGTTGACGTTGCTAAGAGCTTGTTTATCACCATAGTAAAGATCTAGGTTCTTGATCTCTAGTGCGGTGAGTTCTGGACTTAAATTTGCTAAATCAAGCTTGTTGTTAGCATTTGCTTGATTGACTTCTGGCGCTACTGTAATCATGTTTTTACCTGTTAAAAATCTTTACTATTAATGCTCTAGTGATCTGAACTTTTCGCGTAAGTGGTTACGAATACCGATAGCGGTAATGTTTAGTGCAATAATCACCGTAACCAGCAAGAACGCAGTTGCATAAACCAAAGGTCTTGCTGCTTCAACATTCGGGCTTTGGAAACCTACATCATAAATATGGAAACCTAGGTGCATAAACTTACGATCCAAGTGAATATAGGGGAAGTTTCCATCTAGCGGTAGTGTTGGTGCCATCTTTACCACCCCCACCAGCATCAGTGGTGCTACCTCACCAGCAGCTCGTGCTACCGCAAGGATAAGGCCGGTCATAATTGCAGGGCTTGCCATTGGTATAATGATCCGCCAAAGCGTTTCCGCTTGAGTTGCGCCAAGCGCTAATGAACCATGACGTACTGAACTTGGAATACGTGACAAACCTTCTTCTGTAGAAACAATAACCACAGGTAACGTTAAAATTGCCAACGTTAACGCTGACCAGATAACCCCTGGCGTACCAAATACAGGGCTTGGCGCAGCTTCAGGGTAGAACAGTTCGTCAATTGAGCCACCTAACATATAAACGAAGAAACCAAGACCAAATACACCATATACAATAGACGGTACACCTGCGAGGTTTATCACTGCGATACGTATCATCTTAGTGATCGCATTTTTTGCCGCATATTCATGCAAGTAAATTGCTGCGACCACACCAAATGGCGTCACAATCACTGCCATCAACATCACCATGAATACCGTACCGAAGATTGCAGGAAAAACCCCACCTTCGGTATTTGCTTCACGCGGATCGTCGCTTACAAACTTGCTAATTTGTACCAAGTAATGACCTACTTTAGCGAAAAAGCCCATATCATTTGGGAACCACACATCCAGCACTTGATACAATGGAAGTGTTACTTCTTCACCACGCATGTCGCGGACAACGACTTGGTCACGCTTTGCTTGCTTTCTTAGCTCAAAAAGGCGCTTCTCAAATACTTTGTAATCTTCACGCAACTCTGCACGACGAGCATTTAGCTCAGCTAGCCTCTCATCAGTCAGTTCATTATCTAACTGATATGATTTTTCTTTTAAGCGTAAACGCTCAAGTTCATAGTTAATATGACCGATTTCACTGTTTTGTAGATCTAGTGCTTCTTCATTTAAGTCTACGGCGCGCTCTACTAACTCATGCAGTTTCTCAACTGGTTGCTCCACAACGGCATTGCCATCTTCTAAAACACGGACGACATAGCCATAGAAGTTACCATTTTTACTGCGCTCAAATACAGCCAGATCAGCTGGTACTGTTTGACGCTTTATATCAGTGGACAAGACCCATCTAAAGTCAAGCTCCACATATTCACGGTTACCTGTTTTAACTAGCAAACGCTCTACATATTCGGCCTGATAGTCAGATAAGTCGTAACCTGCGGCCTCAAGTCGAGACTTTGGTACCATTTCGCGATCATAAATTTCACCGATCACTGTTTGCTGCGCAACGGATCCCTCTAATTGCATTTCTACCACTTGTGATGGCCAGAAAAAGCTGAGCCCTTTCCACGCTATCATTGCCAAGAGTCCAATGACCGAAATCAAACTAATACTGACCGCGCCACCTGTCATCCAGATCCACGGAGAACCTGACTTAAACCACTGCTTTACCATGTCATGTCACTCCAATTACATTGAACTATATTTTTCACGCAGCTGCTGGCGGACAAATTCAGCAACGGTGTTAAATACGAAAGTAAAAATAAATAATACAAAGGCAGCTAAGAACAAGATGCGGTAATGTGAGCTTCCCACTTCAGATTCTGGCATTTCAACCGCGATATTCGCTGCAAGCGTACGCATACCTTGAAATATACTCCAGTCCATAATTGGCGTGTTCCCCGTTGCCATTAATACAATCATGGTTTCGCCAACTGCGCGTCCTAAACCCATCATCACAGCAGAGAAGATACCAGGACTTGCTGTCAGTAATACAACGCGAACCAAAGTTTGCCACTGCGTAGCACCGAGTGCCAGTGAGCCATTTGAAAGGTGCTTGGGTACGCTAAATACCGCATCTTCAGCAATCGAGAAGATAGTAGGAATGACCGCAAAGCCCATTGCGATACCTACTACTAGGGAGTTGCGCTGGTCAAATGTTAGACCTAGTTCATTAGTTAAATATTGGCGCACATTACCGCCAAACAACCAAGACTCAATACCACCGCTCATGGCAAACGAGAGCCAACCAACAATCAGTACCACTGGGATAAGCAAAATTGAATGCCAACCTTCAGGCACTACGTGTCTTATTTTTGCGGGTAATTTAGTCCAGCCAAATGCCGTTGCAATCATTGCTATTGGTAATAACACCAATAGAGCAACCACTGCTGGTAGATGAGTTTCAATTAAAGGAGCAAGCCAAAGACCCGCTAAAAAGCCCAAGATAACCGTAGGTAGTGCTTCCATAATTTCTACCGTTGGTTTAACGACTCGGCGCAACTCACTGGACATAAAGTAAGCCGTGTAAATAGCTGACGCTAGCGCTATAGGTACTGCAAATAACATGGCGTACATTGCTGCTTTAATCGTACCGAATGAAATTGGTACTAGGGAAAATTTAGACTCAAAGTCATCGCTAGCTGATGTGGATTGCCAAGTGTAAGCAGGCTCTGGGTAACCTTCGTACCACACCTCTTGCCATAATGCAGACCACGTTACCTCTGGGTGTTCATTATGCAGTTCAACAACCGTCAAGGTATCATCAGCGAGTAGTAAAGCCGCGTTCGCACGTGGTGCAACAGCAAATTTTTGTATTGCTTTATCCGTCACTTTACCTTGCCATAAGTGTGCTTCACTGGTGGTGTAATACAGACCAAGTTCACCATTTTCATTGGTTGTGAAAAAAGTGCGACGATAAAACTCACTGAACAAGTTTACTCTTTTACTCTTGGGCGTCTCAAATGAGCGTATTTTGTCAAATTGACGCCCATTATCGGTATTGATTTCAAACCATTGAGACACTTCACCATTATCATTAGCAAGCATCAGCGAGTTTGCACCAGCGAGCAAATTCATATTGACTAAGTTGGCATTTTCTTCATTTGCCGCGAGTAATTGGAATAACTCTACTTCTGAAGCATACCGTGTATCAAACACATAGACTTGGTTAGCAGAACGAACAAAGGTGCGTGATGTGTCTGGTGAAATCAGTAGCTCGTCAACACGACCGTCTATATCCAACTCCGTGCGCTCAACCGCCCATTCAACTTCACCAGTAAACATATTCTCTTCAGCAACGTAAGAAGCAAAAATTACACGCTTGTCAGCTGTTTGCGCAACCACTGCAGTTTTGTCTTCAAAATGGCTAAACGCAAATTTGCGGATTGCTTGACCTTGCTCATCTACAATAAGTTGCTTGGCGTTTAGTGGGTAACTTAGACGTGGTGTCAATACACGTTGATTACCGGGAAAGCTGACCATAAACATGGGCTTGACTAGCTGCACTTGTCCATTATCAAGACCAAATGCATACTGACCCAAAAATGGGGCACTTTCCGCAAATGCAGTTACATTGCCATCAAGATCAACGTTAAGCGAGTCCAGTAGCTTACCAGCACCTTCGCCTTTGATTTGATAATAATCAACCGTACCGCTGCGGCTAAGTAAATAGGCAATTTCAGTTTGTTCTTCAACGCCGATACCTAGGTATTTCTGCTCTTGCACTAGCTGAATGTCCATTCTTTTTTCAACCTTTGCAGATTCAAAAATGGGCTGAACAACATACAGTAAGTAAAAGAAGATAAGTAAAAGTGCGATTAAGACCATTACTCCACCGGAGGTAATGCCAAATTGTGCAAACCTGTCTTTGAATAGACGGCTTCTATCCGTTTTAAAGGATGGCTTTTGCGGATTGGAAGTCATCAATATACCCTTTGGTTTTAAAATTGCGGGCATTATATTTCATCAAGATGACAGTTGTGTTACACCCAATACACAATTGCACGTTATTCAATTACCTTAGTGCAGAGTTTTATTATCAAAAAAAACAAACCAAACAGAACAAAAAACAGCCTCAATGTTAAGCTAGAGTAAAGACCTAAATCTCGTTGCATTTCTTTACATTAAGTGTTTCCAGAGACTGGACAAAGCCAGTATTTAGACTAGTCTAAATCATGCGCCGAATTCGTTTTTTCGCCTACGGGCGCCACAAAAAAAGAGACATGATATGAAGCAGTTAATATTAACACTTATAGGTAAGGACCAGCCGGGTCTCGTCGAGAAAATATCATCTACAATTCTTTCTCACCATGGTAATTGGTTAACGAGTAATTTAAGTCATTTAGCAGGTCACTTTGCAGGTATAGTGCAAATTGAAGTCGCTGAAGAACATTTGCAAGAAATACAAGAGGCACTGTACGCACTACCTGGTTTAGAGGTAAAAATAGAGTCAGGCGAAACGTCAGCAACACAGGCAGAGCCCGACACGCTCAATTTAGTGATTACTGGTAATGACAGACCGGGAATAGTCCAAGAGCTCGCGACTGTTATTCGCCATAAAGGGGCGAATATTACCCACCTCACATCGAAACAACGCAGTGCACCGAATTGGGGACTCCCTATTTTTAGCGCTTTTGCCACAGTTACTTTACCCGTTGGCATGGTGAAAGAAAACGTCGTAGATGCACTTGAATCAATCACTAGTGATTTGATTGTCGACATAGAAGAGAGCTAAAAGCTGCACTATACTCAAGATAGTCTTATGGCAAACACAACAGGCGCGTCGTGTTTGTCATAATAGTGTCATACACCCTACTTAAGCTGTAGAAAAGCTGTACCTATGGAAAGCACAATGCAGGCCGTATCTTTAGAGCATAAAACCATCACATACTTTGCCAAAGAATTAAGCTGGCTCTCGTTTAACGAACGCGTTTTACAAGAAGCTAAGGATCCCGCTAATCCGATCATCGAACGGATCCGATTTCTTGGTATCTTTTCCAATAACTTAGATGAATTTTTTCAAGTACGAGTCGCAGACGTTAAACGTCGTATCCTGCTAAATAACTTACCTGATACTAACTTTGACGAAGATGAGGCACTACTTGCTGACATTCAAAAAAAAGTACTAGAACTCGGTAAAAAGTTCAATGCTATATACGCTCAAATATTGAAGGACTTGAATGAGCATAATATTCACGTTGAACAGCCTGAAGTCTTATCTGATTTTCATAAAAATTGGTTAGCAAATTATTTCAAAGATCAAGTTTTGCCACACTTGCTACCGATGATGATTAATGAGAGTAAAGACTATTCAGACAATATGAATGACACCATGACTTATCTGTTCGTTGAGCTCAATGGTGAAAAGCAGCACCATGCTTTTTTAGAGGTTCCGACTGATCGCCTAAACCGCTTTGTACAGCTCCCTCCTGAAAAAACACGCCGACATAAAACGATTGTTTTACTGGATGATGTCGTGCGCTTTTTTATTGCCGACGTGTTCAAGAGTTTCTTTAAATTCGAACGTATCGACGCTTACTCGATGAAACTCACCCGAGATGCTGAATACAACTTAGACGACGAATTAGAAGAAGGCGTACTTGATACGATGTCTAAGGGCCTCAAACAGCGCCTTTATGCTGAACCTGTGAGGCTTGTATACGAAGAGACAATGCCTGAAGAAATGCTTAAGCTGATGAAAAAACGATTAGGTGTTACCGGCCAAGACGCTATGATCCCAGCAGGTCGCTATCGTAACTTCAGAGACTTTATTTCATTTCCAAATGTTGGCCGTGGCTACTTAGAAAATAAACCATTACCGCCACTACAAAGCGCAGCTTTTAGCAAATATAGCAGTGTCTTTAGAGCAATATCTGCTCAAGATATTTTGCTGTATTATCCGTATCACACCTTTAATCATATGCTTGAGTATGTGCGTCAAGCTGCATTCGATCCACGAGTGACCCAAATAAAGGTAAATATCTATCGTGTTGCAAAACAGTCTCGGCTGATTGCCTCTTTGGTCAGTGCAGCAAAAAACGGTAAAAAAGTTACCGTAATGGTTGAGCTAAAAGCGCGGTTTGATGAACAAAATAACATTGAGTGGGCAAAGCTTATGAGCGAGTATGGCATCAAAGTGATGCTCGGGATCCCGGCACTCAAAGTACACAGCAAGCTGTGTGTGGTACACCGCAAAGAAAAAGGAAAAATAGTAAAGTACGCGCATATTGGTACTGGTAACTTCCACGAAAAAACGGCGCGTATCTACACCGACTTTAGCTTATTCACTAAACATCCCGATATTACAGAAGAATGTGATAGTGTCTTTCGTTTTATCGAAAGTAGTTATTTGCCATTTAAGTTTGACCACCTAATGATTTCACCACTTAATGCTCGTAGTAAAATTACTGAGTTAATTGATGATGAAATCAAACACTCAGAGCAAGGGCGAAGCGGAAAAGTAACAATAAAAATTAATAACTTAGTCGATAAACAGCTTGTTGATAAACTATACGAAGCATCTCGAAAAGGGGTAAAGATCCGCCTGATTGTGCGCGGTATGTGCGCGCTTATACCGGGATTACATCAATTTAGCGATAACATCAAAGTCATTAGTATTGTCGATAGGTTTTTAGAACACCCTAGAGTAATGATATTTGATAATAATGGCGAGCCACGAGTGTTTATCTC
Source organism: Pseudoalteromonas sp. PS5 (assembly GCF_004103255.1). NCBI lineage: Bacteria > Pseudomonadati > Pseudomonadota > Gammaproteobacteria > Alteromonadales > Pseudoalteromonadaceae > Pseudoalteromonas > Pseudoalteromonas sp. PS5. The sequence goes on along the minus strand of NZ_RCSQ01000071.1, from coordinate 1,966 downwards.
ATCTGCTGACTGGATGACCCGCAACCTTGACCACCGCGTTGAAGTGGGCACCCCTATTTATGCAGAGCATTTGAAAAAGCTTATCATCGACGTCATTGAGTTGCAGTTTAAAGATAGGACGAAAGCAAGAGTCATTGACGCCGAACAGAAGAATCTGTACGTTCGCCGTGGCAACCGTAAAAAAATTCGTTCTCAAATTGCGATTTATGACCATCTAAAAAAATGGGAATCACAGCAATTAACGGGAACTAAAGAGTAAACTTGTTAGGATTAATGTATGCGCGACTACCCTTCTATTGCAGCTGTGGATTTAGGTTCAAATAGTTTTCACCTTGTTGTTGCAAGAGAAGTTGATGGTCGCTTACAACTGCTCCATAAAGAGAAACAAAGAGTTTACTTGGCCTCTGGTCTGGACAGCAACTTTAATCTCAGTGACGAAGCTATCGCAAGAGCACTAGATACCTTGTCACAATTTGCGACAACTTTGCATGGCTTTCCAAAAGAGTCTGTTCAAGTAGTAGCGACTTATACATTACGAAATTGCAAAAATCTCAATTACTTTCTTGCCAAAGCAAAACAAGTTTTTCCCTACCCGATTAATGTAATTTCTGGTCAAGAAGAAGCGCGTCTTATTTATCAAGGTGTAGCAAATTACGAACATGATACGCACAACCGCTTAGTTATCGATATAGGCGGTGGCAGTACAGAACTGGTGATAGGACAACACCTGACCCATAAGCTTTTGAGTAGTCGTAATGTTGGCTGTGTGACCATGAATAAAGCATATTTTGCTGATGGCAAGTTATCAGCAAAACGCTTTAAAAAAGCAGAGATCAAAGCCGAACAGCATATCGAGAGTATTGCTGCTAGCTACTTAAAACTTGGCTGGAATACGGTGATAGGCACCTCTGGAACTATCAAAACTATTGCAGCTATGGTCGCTGAGTTAACCGCAAGTGATGAGATAACACTTGCAAAGCTTGAGCAAATAAAGCAACTCTTTATTGACGCTCAGCATATTAATAACGTCACTTTAAAATCACTGCCAGAAGAAAGAAAAGTCAGTATTTCAGGCGGCCTTGCAGTATTAATTGCATTATTCCGACAGCTACATATTGCAACCATGCGTCTAAGTGATTATGCGCTTAGAGAAGGCTTATTATTTGAAATGCATCAAACGGAAGCATTTGATATTCGAACCCGAACTATCAATGCTTTTAGTGACCATTACAACATAGATAAATTACATGCTGACAATATATGTGAAACTATTCAGTTGTTTACATCGCAACTGAAAACCCACTGGCCGTTATCAAACTACGATGTAGAAATGCTTTGCTGGGCAGCAAAACTGCATGAGGTAGGCCTCGCGATTAACTCATCAGGAATGCATAAACACGGGGCGTATATTGTTAGACACAGTCAACTGCCAGGCTTTACGCAAGCTCAGCAATTAACACTCAGCGCATTGGTACGGTTTTATCGAAAGAAAATTAAATTACCTGAATTACTTGAGCTGATTGAAGGGGAATTAAGTCATTTTAGCCGCCTATTGGCAATTTTTCGCTTGAGTATACTAGTGAACCAAAAGCGTCAGCAGGAGCAACTTCCTGAACTTAGTATCGCAGCCCTAGACAATACGCTAGTGTTGCACGTTGGAGCACAGTGGCTTGCTTCCCATTCATTATTTGAAGCCGATTTAGAACAAGAGCAGGGATATTTAAAAGCATTGGGGATCCAGCTGACATTCTAAAGATTAGGACATCAAGACGCTGGCGATGACAGTGCTATCAACAGGTTTTTTGTCTCAAAATAGCAAACTTAGTTAAGAGATATAATCAAGCAATCATAATGGATAACAGCGACAAAGAAATATACAGCGACTCAAAGTAGAGGTTTTATACCAATTTGCTTAATTAAGTGGTCTATTTTGAGGCGAGAAAATCTTGTCGATAACTAGGAAAAA
>NZ_RCSQ01000070.1:0-18020 GCF_004103255.1 Pseudoalteromonas sp. PS5 | reverse complement strand
TTTTTTGAGATAACGGGGATTGAAGTAATGACACAGCGCCAAGCATATGCCAACGGGCTTGGTCAGGCAAAAGAGTACACTTTGCTTTCACGTAGTATGTCTGAGCAGTTAAATGGCTCTGCACGTGTGAGGATAAGCCAAGGAGATCCGGTGGTTTATTGGGTAGAAGCACCTCAAGCCCCCGGTTATTGGGTGAGAGTTCCACTAAGCGGCCTGAGTGAAACTAAAATGGAATTTCTTGTTTTTTACTTATCTAGTATCGGCTTTTTGAGTGTTTTAGGTGGTTGGCTCTTTGCTCGTCATCTAAATAAGCCATTAAAGTCCCTACAAATTGCAGCCAGTCGAGTTGGTGTCGGAGACTTCTCTACACGACTAGTTGAAGAAGGTTCTACAGAAGTCATTGAGGTAACTCGTGCGTTCAACAAAATGTCCAAAGGTATCGCAGAGTTAGAAAGTGATAGAAGACTTCTTATGGCAGGCGTATCTCATGATTTAAGAACGCCCTTAACTCGAATTCGCCTAGCTACAGAAATGATGTCGGACGAAGAAGACTACCTGCGCGAAGGTATCATTGATGACATCGAAGATATGAATGCGATTATCGATCAGTTTATCGAATATCTACGTCACCACAATGGCGCTGAGATGTCGGCCGATGACATTAACACCGTGATTGAGGAAGTTGTGCATGCTGAGCAGCAGCATCAGCGCCCAATCCGTTTACAAGCTGAGCAATATTTGCCGTCAGTTATGATGAATGCTGTTGCCTTGAAGCGAGTATTTACTAACATGATTGAAAATGCCATCCGATACTCAGATAAAGATATTGAAGTTACAACCGAATATAGTCCAAAGCATCGTGCTGTGATTGTTAAAGTAATGGATAGAGGACCTGGGATCCCAGAGTCTGAACTCGAGTCTGTATTTGAGCCCTTTAAGCAGGGGGATCAAGCAAGAGGCAGTGAGGGAAGTGGTCTAGGACTTGCGATTATCAAGCGGATCGTGACTACGCATGGTGGTAAGGTGAAACTACGCAATCGTGATGGCGGGGGGTTGATCGCTGAGGTTTCTTTGCCAGCCTACCGTGGTAAGCTAGAAGAAAATAATAATTAATACCTTATATGGTATACCTTCAGGTTCGCTCGAATACTGTTTGGCTTCAGTTTTCAAAACTGTGCCTCCAGTAGAGCGTAAGGAAAGTAATTTGTGGCTATAGTAGTATCCAGCACACGATTGATCCCTGTTTTGCGACGTGTCGTTGCAGCGAAAAAGTTTGCCCAGCTTCACCCATCTCTGATCCCATTCTTGCTGTATTTAGCCATTAGTGGTATCGGTTTGTATTATCTTGCCTGTTTGCTTAATGCGTTTGGTTTTTCAGCTTTGAAGCATATAGGGATCAGTGATTTCTTAACGGTGATCATGACTAATTTTCTATTTGTCCCAGCATTGCTACTAGTTAGTTTGAGCCTGCTTACGCTAATTAAACAAGATAAAAAGCTGGTTGCGATCCGATTTCTGGGCTTAGGTAAATTGAGTTATATCGTGAATCAACCACTTTATAAATTTCCGGTACTTAGTGTTTCAATATCGACGCTTGTGTTATCTGCTTATGCAGCTGATTTCGCTGCAAGTAGCGCTGTGAAAGAAGTGAAAAGTTTACAACAGGGTAACGTTGACGTTTATTTAAGTTACCCGATTGACTGGTTTGGCCAATCTGTAATGACTATTCCTTCGGCTGTGATTTTGTTATCAACCTCACGATATACTTTTATTTATCACCCCGAAACGAAAAAAGCAGTTGCGATCCCTGATGCGAATTTAGGCAGTATCGTCAAGATGACTCGTTTGGAGCATTCGCATGAAAAAAGTAGATAACGACGCGGAATATTTTGCTTGGTTTGCAATCACAAAGGATAAGTGCACGCAGTTTATTTACCAGCAGCCTGCATTACTCATGACTTTAGGTTACCTTACACTCAACCTATCCGGATTTACCTACCTCTGGAGTCTATTTGATGTTTTCTCAATAGAGATCATCAAATATATGGAATTAAGTGATTTTGTAATGGCATTCTTAGCCGAGCCAAGCATTCTCTTAGCCTCTTTAGGGGCTATTATCGTAGGCGGCGGTGGCGTTTACTTTATCAGTAAAATAAACATAAAACTGAGTGATGCTAACGCGCCTAAAGGCTGGAAAAGCTGGTTGCTTAGCAATCGTCTGTTTTACTGTTTTAACCCTTTTTATTCTTTGGTCGTTATAGCGACTCTCATTTATCCAAACATATACGCAGGTGTCGTGGGTAAATGGAATGCGCAAAGTATCAAGCAGGGCGCGATGGCACCATATAATATTGATTTAATTAACCCGGTCCACGTTGGCCGACTTCAACGGTATCACTTCCAAAACATGCAGATTATTTTCGAATCGGGGCGGTACCTTTTTTTGTTTGAACACTCAAAAGGTCGAACAGTGGTCTTTGCAAGAGATAATATTGCCAGCATTCAAATGGCGACACAGGGTGTAGATAACTAATGCTGCGTCATTCAATCAAGCTTACACATACTGATCTGACATATCGAGAAAGCGCACTTGATGATAAGAAAGTTTGTCAATTAAAGCATATTATTGCTAAGAGTTTTGCTGACATTGATGTCGACGCCTACTTTGAATATTATTTTGAACAAGATGCCAAAATAAAGCGTAGGCTGAGATTATTTTTTATTGATCACAATATCGTAGGCTATTGCCTTTTAACATTTACTAATAGTCACCATCATTTTTGCTTAGTAGGGGCGTCAGCTGCATTTTTACCGGAACATAGAGGCCAAAATAGCACTTTTGCATTTTCATTGTCTGAAGTGCTTAAGTACTATCTTCGCAACCCGTTACGCCGAGTATTATACGCGGACACCATGTTAAGTCCTGCGATGTTTAGAGCCATGGCGAAACACATCGCACAGGTTTACCCCAACCAAGGGCCTCCCGATGGAGCCATTGCTGAGCTATACAATGAGATTAACTCTCAAGGCTTAATTAGTAAGGAAAATGGCTTGCGCTGCCTAAAAGCCGTGGGGCGCAAAACTAACTATAGTAACGCGGAGATTGCGCGCTTTCGAGAAAGTCAAAAAGCAGAAATTGCGCTTTATTGTCGTGTTAACCCAAACTTTGACAAAGGGATTGCACTAGTCACTATTATTCCAATTACGTTCACACAGTTTGTGCTGACGTTGAAAAAAATGATCTGGCGCGCGGTTTTTCAAAAATGAGACAATAAAAAAACGCCCAACGAGGGGCGCTTTTGATAAAGGAATCTTTATCTATCGTGTTTAGCCACGAGGCCCTGCTGCTTTGATTGCCTCAGAAACATCGTATTTAGCAAAGTTCTCTTTAAAATCAGCTGCGAGCTTAGCTGCATATTCAGCATACTTAGCCTGATCTTGCCAAGTGTTCACAGGATTTAATAGTTTGCTATCTACGCCTTCAACAGCAACTGGCACATCTAGATTTAATGCTTCAATATGTTGTGTTTCAACACCTTCTAATGTGTTGTTCACAATGGCATCAATAACTGCACGAGTAGTCGGAATGTCGAAGCGTTTACCAATACCGTACGGACCACCAGTCCAACCTGTGTTTACTAGGTAAACTTTAGCGCCAAACTCACGCACGCGTTTCATTAGTAGCTCAGCGTACACGCCTGCTGGACGCGGGAAGAAAGGGGCACCAAAACAAGTTGAGAAAGTTGATTCGATATCAGAGGTTGAACCAATCTCAGTTGAGCCTACTTTCGCCGTGTAACCACTAAGGAAGTGGTAAGCAGCCGCTTCTTCGCTCAGGATTGAAACTGGAGGAAGTACACCGCTCACATCACAAGTCAGGAACACAACAGCACGAGGTTCACCAGCACGGTTTTCCACTTTGCGTTTTTCAACGTGCTCTAGTGGATAGGCTGCACGAGTATTTTGGGTGAGGCTGGTATCCGCAAAATTTGGTACGTTGTTTTCATCAAGTACAACATTTTCTAAAATAGTACCAAACTTAATTGCATTCCAGATCACAGGCTCATTTTTCTGTGAAAGGTCAATACACTTAGCGTAGCAGCCACCTTCAATATTAAATACGCTGCCTGGCGCCCAGCCGTGCTCGTCATCACCGATAAGGAAACGCTTAGGATCTGCCGACAGTGTTGTTTTACCGGTTCCCGATAATCCAAAGAACAAGGTGGTGTCGCCAGCTTCACCAACGTTCGCACTACAGTGCATAGGCAATACGCCTTTCGCAGGAAGAAGGAAGTTCTGTACTGAGAACATCGACTTTTTCATTTCACCGGCATAATGCATACCCGCGATAAGCACTTTGCGCTGAGCAAAGTTGATGATAACGGTACCATCACTGTTTGTGCCATCACGTTCTGGATCACAAACAAAAGAAGGTACATTCATCACCTGCCATTCGGGTAAATCAGCTTTGTTATATGAAGTAGGTTCAATAAACATGTTCTTTGCGAAGATGTGATGCCAAGCAGTTTCAGTAGTAACCACCACTGGTAAATAGTGCTCTGGATCTGCACCCACTTCTAAGTGAGAGACGAAGTGGTCATTTTCAAGAACGTGCGCTTCAACGCGAGTCCACAGCGCATCAAATTTAGCACTATCGAATGGGCGATTTACATTTCCCCACTGAATATCATTTTCTGTGCTTGATTCTTGTACGATGAAACGGTCATTAGGTGAACGTCCTGTACGACGACCTGTTTTTGCAACAAAAGCTCCATTTGCGGCTAAAGTGCCCTCGCCACGACGGATAGCGTGTTCGACAAGTTCAGCTGCGGTTAGATCGACAAAACGAGTAGCGCTTGAAGTCATGTTTATACCTAAAATGTGAGAGTTGAACGGGATAGCTCTGGGGTACTCTTGCCCTTAGCTAAATTTATAGTAACAGATGAAATTGAGATATTCGAGCCTTTGGAGGCCTTAAAATTACATAAAAACGTCAAAAAACTTGAATAATTTCAATGATACCGGTGTCATAACTTTTGCCAGTTTTATGACACCGGTATCACCATAGGGCCACAAAAAAACCGCCAAAAATGGCGGTTTCATTCTACAATAAAGTCCTACTATAAATTTAATTAAATAGTGACTTCACATCTTGTTCGCTAAAAACATAGTTCTTTAAGCAATAATGACAGCTGATGTTGATTTCACCCTGCTTTTGTAAGTCTTCAAGTAAGGCTGCTTGCCCAACATTTACTAGCGCGTTTTCGGTTTTCTCACGGCTACAACCACACACAAACGAGATAGCTTGCGGCTCAAATAGCTGTGGGTTATCTTCGTGATACAGTCGTGTTAATACAGTGTTGGCATCAAGATCCAGCATTTCCTCTTGCTTTATTGTATTACTCAATGCCTCAAGGTGTTGGAAGTCAGCAATCGACTTTTCTTTATTTACAGGTAAAACTTGTAAGAACAAGCCCGCAGCTTTTACTTTTTCGTCCGTAACACTTGTTGCAAACCATAAGCGTGTTTTTAACTGTTCAGATTGTTCAAAGTAATCTTCAAGACATTCTGCAAGGGTATCCTTTGAGAGCGGTACAATACCTTGATAGCGTTCGCCTTTGATAGGGGTAATGGTGATAACCATATAGCCTTTACCAATCATCTCAGGGATAGATCCCCCCTTAATTTCTGATTGCAACCTGGCGATACCACGCATTTGTTGCTTGTGGTTTCCGTTGATCACTGCGTACTTCACCGGTCCATCACCTTGTAATTGGACGGCAATATCACCTTCAAACTTTAGTGTGGCAGTCAGCAAGCTGGTTGCAACTAATAGCTCACCAAGCAGATGTTGTACTGGCTCCGGGTAATTATGACCACTGATAATGTCAGTAAAAGTTTGTTCTATTTGTACAAGCTCTCCGCGCACGTCAAGTTTGTCAAAAATATAACGATGGAGTAAATCAGTCTGCATCAATGAAAATCCTAGTTTGATTTCAGTTTAAGTAATTCACGGCGTTGTTTCTTATCCGGCTTAGTTGCTGGACGTGGCGCAAACAAACTATTATTTTGGCGCGCCAACGCGTTTTGAGTTCGTTTCTCAATACTCGCTTCAGATTCTTCGTAAAGCGTTTGAGCGATAGGAGCAGCCTGGCGCTTCTCCATAATTTTGAGTATGGTTACTTCTTTTTCTTCATAGCCTTGAGCCAACTTGATAACCGCACCGACTTCAACCGTTTTACTAGGTTTACATCGTTGACCGTTATAGTGTACTTTGCCACCTTGAACCATATCACGCGCAAGTGCTCTGGTTTTATAGAAGCGGGCAGCCCATAACCATTTATCAATTCGAACTTTCTGTTCAGATTGGTTGTTTTCCTGTTGGAGTTTTGTCACAATTCGTTAACTATTTGCAAGAGTGAAATTTAACCTAGTAAATTTAGCATAATTCGCTATGCAAACAAAGTGAACGGCAGGCACTAAACTTGTGAGTTAATCGCATTTTACCTAAAAAGTGAACAAATATGGGTGTCTATGTTCTAACGTTAAGTTTAGATTCAGTTAATTAGCTTACGGTGTACCTAATTAAATAAAAAGTTTAACAATTGCGCGCTTGTTGAAAAAATATCAAGGCGGTACACTGGGGCGTTAAATAGAATAAGAAAGTATTATATGGAATTACAGATACAACAGCTTCAGAAGCTCTGGCTTGGTTTGCCCCATGCAAAATTGAGTCGCATTATTGTTGTCCTGTCGGTTGTTTATGTTGCGTTTCTCTTCTCGCAACTGTTTTGGTTGTTATGGCCTGTGCCACAAACACAACCTTTACTGCCAGCATCACAGTTATATAGCCAATCTGGTAAAAGCGTTACTAGTCAAGGGATCGTAGCACAAAACTTATTTGGAAAAGCCAATTCAGTAGCTGAAGTTAAACCGGAACCGATTGTCTCAGATGCGCCCGAAACGACATTAAATGTGAGATTAACTGGGATTGTTGCCGTCAGCCAAGATGATGGTGCAGGACTGGCGATTATTGAGTCACAAGGTCGCCAAGAAACGTACTCAGTAAATGCTGCGATTAAGGGGACTCGAGCAAAGTTGGCGCGTGTGCTTCCAGATCGTGTGATTTTGGATGTAAGCGGTCGTTTTGAAACTTTGATGTTAGACGGATTAGAATTTAGCCGTAATGTGGCAATGCCCACGAGAACCAAACAAATAGTAAATAATACCACTTCGCCTACCCCGACCCGCAATGAATTAGCAAATCGTCGTCAAGAGCTACTCAGCGATCCTGGAAAGCTATTTGACTATATAAAAATTTCACCCGAGCGACGCAGTGGTGAGTTAATCGGGTACCGCCTTTCACCCGGCAAAGATCCTGAACTATTCAAACAGGTAGGACTACAAGCGAATGATTTAGCAATCGCTATTAACGGGTTTCAACTCACGGATATGAAACAGGCTATGTCAGCAATTAACGAGCTGAGAACCAGTACAGATGCGAACATCACGATCGAGCGAGACGGTCAAGTGATGGATGTGCAGTTTAGCCTGTAAAGTTATTAATTTTGGAGTTTTAGAATAATGGGTAAAAAGCTACACCTCACAAAAACCAAAAAAGGGTTAGCTAAGTATGCAACACTCTTAATTGCTGCTGGTATTTCACTTTCTGTTTCTGCGGTTGAATATGCAGCGAACTTCAAAGGCACTGATATCAATGAGTTCATTAATATCGTTAGTGATAAGCTAAACAAAACCATCATTATCGATCCTAATGTGCGCGGTAACATTAACGTGCGCAGCTATGAGTTGATGGATGAAAAGCTATATTATCAGTTTTTCCTAAATGTGCTCGAAGTGTACGGCTATTCTGTTATTGAAATGGATACCGGTGTGCTTAAAGTTGTTCGTAGCTCCGATGGTAAGAAGTCAAATGTGCCACTGGTATCAGCTGAAGAACGCGGAAATGGCGATGTGATGGTTACGCGCGTGGTACGTGTGAAAAACGTGAGCGTACAGGAGCTCGGCCCTCTTATCCGTCAATTCAGTGACCAAAAAGATGGCGGTCACGTGACTAACCTTAACTCCGCCAATGTGATGATGCTGACAGGGCATGCTTCATCTGTAAATCGCCTTGTTGATATCATCAAAACGGTAGACCAAGCCGGTGATAAACGAGTAGATATTGTAAAGCTAAAGCATGCGACCGCAGACGATGTGGTAAAAGTTGTAGAGAAAATCTTCCAAGACTCGGGTAAAGGCGGCATGCCTGATTTTTTGATCCCCAAGATTGTATCAGACACCCGTACCAACAGCGTCATTGTGAGCGGAGAGTCTCAAGCTCGTAGCCGAGCAGCAGAACTGATCAAACGCTTAGATGACGAGCTGCAATCACAAGGCAATACTCAGGTTTTCTATCTGAATTATGCAAAAGCTGAAGACTTAGTGAAGGTACTGCAAGGGGTCAGCAAGTCAATCGAGGAAGAGCAAGCAGGTGGTCAAACAGCTAGAAAGCTAAACACTAAAAAACAAGATACCAGCATAGAAGCCCACGAAGATTCGAATTCATTGGTGATCACTGCACAACCTGACACAATGCGCTCGCTCAGCCAAGTGATTAAAAAACTTGATATTCGTCGGGCTCAAGTACTCGTTGAGGCAATTGTTGTTGAGGTTTCTGAAGCCGATGGTATTAACCTTGGCTTACAATGGATCTCTGAAAAAGGCGGGATGCTGCAATTTAATGATGGTACCACAGTCCCTGTGGGTTCTTTGGCCGTGGCAGCAGAACAAGCACGAGATAAAGAGATTAAAGGAACCATCATAGGAACTGATGATAATGATGTGTCTAATACAACAACCACTGAGCGTGGAGATTACAGCGGGTTAGCTGGGTTGCTTAAAAACATCAATGGTCTAGCAGCAGGTATCGTGAAAAATGATTGGGGTGCGATTATTCAAGCCGTCACCACAGACACCAATTCAAATATTTTGGCAACGCCATCGGTAACAACGATGGATAACGAAGAAGCCTCTATGATTGTCGGTGAAGAAGTGCCAATCGTAACAGGCTCGACTGCTAATGATAATAACTCTAACCCATTCCAAACGGTGGACCGTCAAGAAGTGGGTATCAAGTTAACCGTAACGCCACAGATCAATGACGGAAGTGCTGTTCAGCTGACTATTGAACAAGAAGTTTCTAGTGTTAAAGGTGCCACCTCTGTCGATATTAGAGTTGCGAAGCGGGCTATTAATACAACTGTTATTGCTGATGATGGTGGCATGGTTATTCTTGGTGGTCTAATTGATGAAACGGTACAAGAGAGTGTTTCTAAGGTTCCGTTACTCGGTGATATTCCAATTCTTGGACACTTATTCAGATCGACAGGTACCAAAAAAGAAAAGCGTAACCTATTGGTGTTCATTCGCCCAACTATCATTCGTGATAGTCGCAGTATGAATGAAATCAGTCATTCTAAATACAACTTCATTCGTGGTGAACAGCATAAACACAGGGAAGATGGGATTGAACTTATGCCCTTTGAGGATACGCCAATACTACCAAAGTGGGATGACAAGCTGACGTTACCACCGACGTATGAAGAGTTTTTAAAAGAGCAAAACCGTAAAGAGCGTGAAGATGATTAACGAAGAAGTCGCGCCGAGTTTAGATGCTGAAGCTGAGGAAATGGCGGCGCAGTTACAAAACGCCAGCTCAGCACCTAATGATATTGTTGCGGTAGCAGATACTGCTACGGTAGCACTTCGTTTGCCATTTTCTTATGCACGTCGAAAAGGTGTGTTACTCAGTCCAGATGGCGATCAGGTCAAGTTAATCCACAAAGGCACGCTTGACCGAGAAACCTTGATGGAAGTTCGCCGCGTCGCAGCTAAAGCACTTTATCTTGAGGAGCTAGATGAAGCCCGGTTTGAGCACATGTTAGAAGCTGCCTATCAACGAGATAGCTCTGAGACTCAGCAGATGATGGAGGACATAGGCAACGAAATGGATCTATTTTCGTTGGCCGAAGAGCTTCCACAAACCGAAGATTTGCTCGCCGCAGATGATGATGCACCAATCATTAAGCTAATCAATGCGATGCTGAGCGAGGCGATTAAAGAAGGTGCGTCGGATATACACATCGAAACGTTTGAACAAGAGTTAGTGATCCGCTTTAGGGTTGATGGTGTGTTAAAAGAGGTTTTAAAGCCTAACCGTAAGTTGTCTTCGCTACTAGTATCGCGTATCAAAGTAATGGCAAAGTTAGATATTGCTGAGAAGCGTGTACCGCAAGATGGTAGGATCAGCCTTAGGATCGCAGGTCGAGCTGTGGATGTTAGGGTATCAACCATGCCTTCGAGCTTTGGTGAGCGAGTCGTATTACGTTTACTTGACAAAAACAACGCAAGGTTAGACCTAGAAGACCTTGGTATGACTCAAGCTAATCGAGATGCTTTTGCTGAGATCATCGCAAAACCTCATGGCATCATCTTGGTTACAGGCCCGACAGGTTCTGGTAAAAGTACCACTTTGTATGCAGGTATGACGCAAATCAACTCCAGAGATCGTAATATCTTAACGGTTGAAGATCCCATTGAGTACGAGATCCCCGGCATAGGCCAAACTCAAGTTAACCCTAAAGTAGATATGACATTTGCTCGAGGGTTGCGTGCAATCCTGCGTCAAGACCCTGATGTTGTTATGGTTGGTGAGATCCGAGATTTAGAGACCGCACAAATCGGCGTGCAAGCCTCATTAACCGGTCACTTGGTGTTATCAACCCTACACACGAACACTGCCGCAGGTGCCATCACTCGTATGGAAGACATGGGAGTGGAACCATTCCTGTTAAGTTCGTCACTGTTAGGGGTGTTGTCGCAGCGTTTGGTCAGAACACTTTGTTCTAATTGTAAAGAAGCACATTTAGCCGATGAGCGTGAATGTGAGTTACTGGGTGTAGCCAAAGACAGTAATACACAAATATATCGTGCTGTAGGGTGTGAGGAATGTAATTACAACGGCTATAAGGGTCGAACTGGTATCCATGAACTACTAATAGTGGACGAAGCAATCCGTGAGCTTATTCACAACGGCAAAGGTGAACAAGCCGTCGAAAAGTATATCCGTAAACGTACGCCAAGCATTAGGCAAGATGGTTGCTCGCGAGTACTTGCAGGCCAAACAACCTTGGAAGAAGTATTGCGTGTAACGCGTGAGGAAGGCTAATGGCAGCTTTTGAATATCGCGCCTTAGATGGTAAAGGTAAAGAAAAAAAAGGAATTTTAGAAGCTGATACCGCAAAGCAAGTTCGGCAGATGCTAAGAGAAAAGGCGTTAATGCCGCTTGAAGTGCTACCGGCTGCTGAGAAAGAAAAGAGTCAAAGTAACGCTGGGTTTTCGCTATTTAAAGGGTACCGCCCTTCGGTTTCGGATATTGCATTGATCACCCGTCAACTAGCTACCCTAATACAGTCTTCGTTGCCAGTAGAGGCGGCGGTTATGGCGGTAGCAGAGCAATGTGAAAAGCCAAGATTAAAGCGTATGCTGATGGCGGTACGCTCCAAAGTGGTCGAAGGTTATACGCTTGCTGATGGTATGTCAGAATTTCCGCATGTGTTTGATCACTTATATCGCTCAATGGTCGCGGCAGGTGAAAAATCAGGCCACTTGGATGAAGTACTGAACCGCTTGGCTGATTATACAGAGCAGCGCCAACATATGCGCAGTCAAATTACTCAGGCCATGGTATATCCAATTATTTTGGTTGTATTTGCCATTGCAATTGTCTCTATATTGCTCGGTACCGTAGTACCAAAAATTTTGAAAACGTTTGAAAAATCAAAGCAAGCGTTGCCATGGACAACTGAGTGGGTAATGGCAGCAAGTAATTTTGTGCAAAACTACTGGATGATCACGTTAGCTGTGTGTGTCATTGGTACCTATATATTTAAAAAAGCACTTCAAAAACCTAAATTTCGCTTTTGGTACGACAGCAAATTGCTGAGCTTACCGGGGCTGGGCAAGGTAACTCGTAGTGTTAATACTGCGCGCTTTGCTCGTACCCTTAGTATATTGTCCTCAAGTTCGGTTCCGCTGCTTGAGGGAATGAAAATTTCAGGGCAAGTACTCGAAAACGAAAAAATAAAGGCTTCAGTCGCTGAGGCTGCCACTCGGGTGAGCGAGGGGGCAAGCCTTAGAGCTTCACTTCAACAAACCAAGATGTTCCCGCCAATGATGTTACATATGATAGCCAGCGGAGAAAAATCAGGTGAGTTGGAGCAAATGCTTGAGCGTGCAGCTAATAACCAAGAGCAAGAGTTTGAAAGTATGGTAAATGTCTCGCTGAAATTGCTAGAACCTGCAATGATAGCGACAATGGCGATTATTGTACTGTTTATTGTTATGGCAATACTTCAGCCAATAATGGCGATGAACAAAGCCGTAGGATTATAGTCAAAAAGGAAAGGCCTTGTACTTGTTGTATTTGGCCGTTAATAACAGCATTGAGGTAAACATTGTGAAAAAGCAATCAGGTTTCTCACTACTAGAAGTGATGGTAGTACTAGTGATCATTGGTATGATTTTATCTATCGTTGCACCAAATGTGATGGGGCAACAAGAAGAAGCAGCAAAAGAGAAAGCACGCTTAGATATTCGTCAAATCGAAGATGCGATGAAAATGTATAAGTTAAAAAACAAGCGTTATCCGACGACAGAACAAGGCTTAGAGGCGCTTGTAACTCAAACAAATATCGATCCTGTGCCAAAGCGCTTCCCTGAAGGTGGTTTTATTTCTAAGCTGCCAGAAGATCCGTGGGGAAATCCTTATCAGTTAGTTAGTCCTGGTGAAATGAACCAAATCGACATTTTCTCGATGGGACCTGATGGAGAAGTTGGCACCGATGATGATATCGGTAACTGGGACTCAGAAGACGAACGTTAAGCGATGAAGTATCCTCTGCGTGGCAAAGTGGGTAGTAAACTCAAGGGCTTCAGCTTACTCGAAGTCCTCGTTGTTTTAGTGATCATTGCCTTTTCCGTTAACTTAATTACTTACACGGTTAGTGATAGTAACGAAGAAGAGCTTGAACAAATGGCACTTCGCCTGCAGGGAACAGTGAATCTCGCTTCTGAATTTGCAGTGCTCAATCAGGTGGAGCTTGGCTTCCATCTAGATAAAGAAAAATTAGAGTTTTTGGTATTTGACAGTGAGAAATGGCGTCCTTTTGAAGCTGACGATATTTTCAAAGCTGTTGAATTTCCAGAGCAGTACAAGGTTGAATTGATCTTAGAAGATCTTCCTTGGTCACAGGATAACTTGCTTGAGCAAGCGAATTGGCGAGAGCTAATGGGAGGTGGCGATGATGATAATTTCCTTGAATTGAAAAAGCTTAAAATTCCTCAGGTACTGATTTTATCCTCTGGTGAAGTGAGTGCGTTTAGGCTCAGTATTGAAGACAAAGCGCTTCAAGAACCTATATTTTTCATTGAAGGGGAGTTTATGGCACCTGTTGCGCTTAAGCGGGAGCCGCAGCTATGAGTAGTCATAAGAGCTTAGGCTTTACCTTACTCGAAGTCATGGTTGCATTAAGTATTTGTGCTGTAGCAGGTATTGCTGCGATGCAAGCAACCAGTGAACATATCACTCATATAGGCTCACTTGAGGAGCAGACTTATGCGTCATGGGTTGCTGAAAATCGCTTAGTTTTCTTACGTGCTCAAGGGGAAAACTGGCACGGAAAGAGCGGAAATAAAGGCGAAGAGGAAATGGCTGGGGTAACTTGGTATTGGCAGCAGCAAATCCAAAAGACAGCAGATCCAAACTTTGTGAAACTGACCGTTCACGTCTTTCGCGAACCTGAACTTAAAAACTCGGTGTATGACATCACGACATTTATGTACCGAGGTAAGTAGTGAAAATAGATAAACATCGCGGCTTCACACTCATTGAGGTGTTATTAGCACTCGCTATATTGGCAGTAGTGGTAACTGCCACGCATCAAATCTTAGATTCAACATTAAAAGCGCAGGCTGCGTCAGAAGAGACGATTAAAGAAATAGAAGGGCTTCAAACGACTTTTCGTTTAATGGATCAGGATTTTAATCAGATCACTAAGCGCGAAGTTCGCAATGAAGCTGGCGACTTTAGTCCGACTTACATTATTCATGGTCGCTATGAGTTAGAGAGTCAATACGATGGTATTGCGTTTGTTCGTGATGGTTGGACTAACCCAATTAGTTTATTGCCTCGCTCTGAACTGCAAGCTGTAGGTTATCGTGTAGTCGATGACAACTTAGAACGTATTTACCGCGTGTATGTTGATCAGCTTGATGGTACAGAGCCTCGAGCTCAGGTTATTTTAGAGGATGTAGAGGAACTTAAATTTGAGTTTCTTGATGATAAATTAAAATGGCAAACTGATTGGAAGTCAAAATCACTCCCCAAAGCGGTTAAGGTTACGCTACAAAGAAAAGATTCTGAACCTATCAGCCGGTTGTTTCTAACTCCAGGTAGTGGAAAGGCTGATGATAAGGAGCAAAACCCATGAAGCAGCAGGGGGCAGCGCTAGTCATCGTGCTATTTATTGTCGCATTGGCTGCCACGATAGCAGCGGACATGGCTACCAGTTTAATGGTTCAGGTACAAAAGGCCTCAAACATTCAGACACAACAGCAAGCAAAGTGGTACAGCTATGGAGCGGAAGAGCTTGTAAAAAGGGCGCTAATTAAAGCTAAAAAAGATGACCCAGATTCGGTCAATTTAGATCAGCCTTGGGCGCGAGAAGAAGTTCCATACCCAGTTGATCATGGCACATTAAGTGGCAAAGTAACGGATTTACAAGCTTGTTTAAATCTTAACGCATTACGAGCCAAAGCACAGGTAAATGATGGCAATCAGCGCAGCCAGCAAGTTGGTGCTAAGAGCACCAACGTCGCTCATGGCGCGCTACTCGAACTGTTAAAAAATATCGAAGACCTGCCGAGTACGGAAAGTGAGGAAACGCTAGCTGACAGTGTTTACGATTGGCTTGATGAGGACAGTATTACATATCGCTCTGGCGCTGAAGAAGATGAATATATGTCAAATCAAACTCCTTATTTGGCTGCAAACAACTTGTTGGCATCAGTGAGTGAACTTCGAGTGATTAAAGGCTTTAACCCATTAGTCATGGAAAAGATAAAGCCATATGTTTGTGTTATCCCAGGTAGTGAAGAGCTAGCGGTTAACGTCAATACAGTGTTGCCAGAGCAAGCGCTTTTATTGAGTGCCTTAATTCCAGGTTTATCAAAGTCAGGTGCAGAAGCCATTATCTCTGCGAGACCCAAAAAAGGGTTTACAGATCTGAACGAGTTTTACACGGAAGTCGCAAATCAAGGGGTCAAAGAGCCTAACAAGACTTCCAAAATATTTACGATTAACAGCAACTATTTTCAGTTGCGAGCAACAGCTGTGTTTGATGAGCGGCGCTTTTCTCTCACATCAATTATAGAAACAAAAGATGGTAAAGCGTACGTGCTTGCTCGCAAATTTGGAGGCGTAGAGTGACAGAACAATTATTGATCCGAGTGGATCAGTCACACCAAGCGATAATAAACTGGATGGTTTGGTCAACCGAGCAGCAGCAAATTATTGCCAGTGGTGAGCTGGAAGGGAGTGAGCAACTCAGCAATCTTGCTGAGAAAGCGCAAACAAGAAATGTGGTGTTACTACTGCCAGCAACGGCGGTACAATTGCGAACGCTTGAACTGCCAGCAAAATGGAATAGAAAATTAGAGCAAGCAATTCCCTTTATGTTGGAAGAGCAGGTCGCAACAGACATTGATGACTTATTTGTTGCAATCGGCAAGCCCGGAATGAAAGGCGATGTGCACACGATTGACGTGGCAATCTGTGACAGTGAGTGGCTTCAGGGTTGGTTCAATATCTGCGAAGATGCGGGGATCACTGTTTATAAAGCAATTCCTGATGCGCTGTGCCTCCCGCTAAAGGAGGGGATGCAAAGTGCTGTGCAGTTAGGAGCACAGTGGTTATTTAAGCACAGTGACTGGCAAGTTGGTGCAGCAGAAATAAACTGGGTTAATGACTATCTCAATATAGCCGGCACTGAACAAGTCGCGCATTTTAGCCCTGCGACCGGCTTCTCAAATGATGTCGTGCTTTCGGCACAGCAACAAGAATATGACCTGCCACTGGCAATTTTTGCAAAAACACTGCCCACGATTGACTTTAATTTACGTCAAGGGTGCTTTGCTGCAAAGAAAAAGCAACCACAGTGGTGGCGAGATTGGCGTAGTGGCTTGTTAGCTGCAAGTGTTGCGGTAGTGAGCTTTATTGCCATCAAAGGGACTCAGCTATATGTGGTGAGTCATCAAGCTGAGCAATTAGAGGGTCAAGCCGTTGCGCTTTACCAGCAGGCGTTTCCAAATAAAATTGTTCGCCCACACTTGTTAAAAAAGCAAATCCAAAATGAGTTAAATGCTTTATCGGGTGCAGAGCAAGGTGGACTATTAGAGCTCACCAACCACTTTATTGCTATCTATGATGAGGTTGAGGCCTTTACACCAGAAACGTTACGTTACGACAAGCGCAGAAATGAGCTAAGGATCAGAGCGCGAGCGAAAGAGTTCCAGGTTTTTGGTCAAGTGAAATCAATTTTGGAACAGCGAGGAGTGAGCGTCGAACAGGGGGCACTGAATAATGATGGTGACTTTGTGGTTGGTGAAATCCGCATAGGAGGTGCAGCATGAAGCAGCAGGCGCTCAACTACTGGCAAGGCCTGAAAGAACAAGAGCAGAAGCTATTGATTTTTGCTGGTGCTGTCTTTGTCGTATTCGTATTGGTAATGGGGATCTTTAGACCATTAAACCAAGCGGTTAATGATGCTGAACTAAAATTACAGCGTAACCACGAATTGGTTAATTGGGTGGGGCAAAGTGTTAATAAGCTAAAAGCTAATAGCCCTACACGTGTGACTAGTAGTGGTAGCATTAGTCAGGTTGTAAATAGTACGCGGAGTCGTTTTAAAATCGATATTAGTAAAATGCAGCCAAATGGTGACGCATTAAGATTGACGATAGATAACGTTGAGTTCAATCAATTAATTGCTTGGGTCGATGAGCTAACCAATCGCCACGGAGTGAGAGTAGAAAACTTAGATTTAACACAAGGTAATACTCCAGGTTTTGTCCGTGTTAGTCGCTTGGTTTTAGAGAAATAATTATGAAAAATACACTAACTCTGCTAATCATTTTCTTATTTGCTTTCATTGTCTTTTGTACCTTCACTATGCCTGCAGCTGTATTGTTGCAGGTTTTTAAAGGGCAGTTACCGAATAATCTTCAATTGGGCGCAGTCAATGGCTCAGTGTGGGATGGTCAAGTCAGTGGAGTAAGATTCAATAACATTCAGCTAAACCAAGTGAAGTGGGAGATTGAGCCTGCCGCTTTAATACTTGGAGAGCTTGCTGGCAATATCAAGTTTGGTAACCCAAGAGATACAAGTGAAATTTCGGGCAAAGCGAGTTTTTCTTCAAGTCTACTAAACCGCTCGGTATCTGTGAGTAACGCTTCGTTGCGCTTTAGTGTTGAACAAGCGATGGATCAGGTCACTTTACCGCTACCTGTTGACGCCAAAGGGCGCGTTATTGTGAATATCAAAAAGTATCAAAGCGGCGCACCTTATTGTAACGGGCTAAACGGTGAAATTAGTAGTCCAAATATCGATGTGAAAGGAATGAATGGATGGTTTAGCATCGGTGACTTAAGTGGTCAGCTTGACTGTAAATCTGGTGACATTGCAGTGGTTGTTGATCCTGAAAATCGTTTAGGACTGCAAGCCGATGCTACGTTGGCTGCAAACTTTCAGTTTCGAGTGGCCGGTAATATTAAACCTGAAGCTAGCTTGCCCAAAGAAGTGCATGATGCTGTGAAATTTCTTGGCCGCCCAGATGCGGATGGACGTTATCCTGTAAACCTTTAATAGCAATTAGCCTTAATACTTGCTCAATTTGAAGGCG
>NZ_RCSQ01000069.1:0-29034 GCF_004103255.1 Pseudoalteromonas sp. PS5 | reverse complement strand
TGCTGCTCCACGATGCTTGCCAAGTCTGTATCGCTGGCAAATAACTCGGCGTTGTCGTGCCATTGACTGAGCGTTGCCTGCATTTGCTTATTAACCAAGCTAATGCTTTGATGGCGTTCTGTTAGCCGCTCCCCCAGCTGAATCAAAATGGCTTGCACTTGGTCAAGGATCCATTCTGCCCGCGCTGCGCTTAACCACTCAGCGTTGTAGTGCATTACAAAGTCTAAGCGGTCTGACTCGCTTTGAGCCACCACAGAAAGTGGATAGTCACCTTTTTCTATTGATTCTCTGAACTTCCAGCTGCCAGTATTTTCTGGAGTCGGGTAGTTTTCAAATACAAAGAGGGTATGGAACAAGCGCTGACCATCACGCTGTAATTTCGACAAGCTCATGTCGCTGTGGCTATTGAGTGCAGCTACGCCTTTTTGAATCGCTTTGAGGATGTCATTGCAACTTGCTTCTGCTTGCCAATTCACCACTAAAGGTAAGGTGTTGATGAATAAACCGACTGCTTGTTCAATCCCATTGACTGGAATTTCACGGCCAGATACGGTGCTGCCAACAATCGTTTGGTTATCACCAGAATAGGTTTGCAGTAACTTATGCCAAGCAAATTGCAGTGCCACGTTGAGGGTGACGCCAGCTTGCTGACAAGTATGTTGTA
Organism: Pseudoalteromonas sp. PS5; assembly: GCF_004103255.1. Lineage (NCBI taxonomy): Bacteria > Pseudomonadati > Pseudomonadota > Gammaproteobacteria > Alteromonadales > Pseudoalteromonadaceae > Pseudoalteromonas > Pseudoalteromonas sp. PS5. The sequence goes on along the minus strand of NZ_RCSQ01000069.1, from coordinate 28,370 downwards.
GTGACCTAAATGTCTCACCTTGAAGGCTAAACTGTACCGATTGCACTTGCTCAACAATTCGACTTTGCGACAAGTCATACTGGCCACCAAGCAACAAGTTTATATCGTTTGCGGTATTGAAGTCAGCTTGTTGCTGCTGCCAGTAGGCCTGCGTTTTCTTTGCATTTTTAAGATAATAAGCTTGCGCTTCTAAATAGGTTTGCTGGGTTTGCACCTCAGGTGTATCCCCAGCACAAAGTTGACGATAATATCCCGCAACCGCTTGCAGCATTAACGGTCCACTCCAGCCGTCATTAATGGCATGGTGCTCGGTTTTGATAAGCGTGTAGAGGTTTTCACCACGCTTAAATAAGCTGAAGCGAATAAGCCCAGGTTGGCTTAGATCAAACGGTATTTGCCTGTCTGCGGCTTGCGCCTCTTGAATAGCTTGTTGTTGGCTGTGCTCGTCAAGGGATGACAGATCTGTGATGGTAAAGTGACTGTCGTCAATACTGGCATCGCGACACACCACTTGAAGTAGGCACTCTTGCCAATCAAAAGCGGTGCGAAGAATTGGAAAGCGAACCGACGCTAAACGCCAAGCATGAATAAAATGCTCAATCTCTAGTGCTTGCTCAATATCCATGACGAGTTGCACCCGATAGGCATCATCCGTTGGGAAATTTACGGCATGATAGATAAAACCTTGCTGTAAACTATTAGCAGGGTAAAGCGCTTCAATATTATAGCGCTTGCTCAGCGCTTGATAATGGTCATAAGATAAATCATTTAACCCCAAGTCGCTTGGGGTTTGCTGCGGCGCTTGCGCGGCTAGTTCACAGCTTGCATTGATGACTTGGCGAAGCGCCATTTCAAAGTGCTCAACAAATGCCAAAGACTGCGATGGGGTTAACCTTGAAACTACATCAAAGTGAAGCGCAGTACCGCGAACTGCACCATTGATGTTGAGTAGTAGTGTGTTATCAGCCTGAGCGTTCGCCTTAGTCATCACATAACCTGCATGAGTATCATCGAGCTGCCAGTCTTGGTTTTTCTGCTGCTGATTCAATTGACCTAAGTAGTTAAAGCTCACCTGAGGGCGGATTGCAATGACTTTATCTGCTTGTACAAAAGCGCCATAACCTACGCCTTTATCTGGAATGTGGCGCAGCATTTCTTTGGTGTTTGCGATGGTTGTAATAACGTCGTTGTGGTGTTCAAGGCGCACCGGATACATACTGGTAAACCAGCCTAGGGTTTGTGACACATCCAAGCCGGGGTCGATATTTTCTCGGCCATGGCCCTCAAGTTGAATGTGATTGATGCTACTTTCAAACGTGCTGTACAGGGCAATATTGAGGGCCGCCAACAGCAAGTCGTTTATCTCAGTGCTTAAACCCAGATTGGCCTCTCGTAGCAGCTTAGCGGTTGTTTCTTGTTCTAATATGATGCTGTGCTGTGAGTGTGCTGAGTAAGTAGGTTGGCTGGTAAATCCTTGTTGTACTTGTTGCCAGTAATACGCCTGCTCTGGGTGAGTTGCAGGGTAGGCGGCAATGGCATCTACCCATTGACGGTAACTGGTGAGCTTGTCTGTTAGTATTTTGCCACTCAATAAGGTTTGTAAGTCTTGGCTTAGCACACGCCATGATACGACATCAATAATGACGTGGTGGAAGGCAAAAAACACCTGATTGCCCTGTGCTGTTTTTACTAACGCTGCCTGCCACAGTGGGCCATTAAATAAATCAAAGTGGCTTTGCAGTTTGGTTAGCTCGTCAAACAATACACTGTTACTTAGCTCGGTTGCATCAAGTAATGGCACTTCAAACTCCATTGCCTCCTGGTACGCTTGTTTTATCCCGTTGCTGGTCTGAACAAAGTGACAACGTAGCATGTCATGATGTGCGCTCAGCGCTTGAATAGCTTGCGTCAGTGCACGATGTTCAATGTGCTTTGGCAAGTTAAGAGTAAATGCTTGGTTCCAATGACTTGGATCTGGTAGCGCCAAATCAAAAAACCACTTTTGGATTGGCAGTAGTGCAAACTCGCCACTTAACGTGCCTTGCTCTGTACTCAGCTCAATGGTGTCGTTACTAACATGTTGAATGAGATAAGCTTGCGCTGCGATATTTGGGGCATCAATGATGTCTTTAACCTGGAGGTTAAAACCAGCTTTACGCAGCGCAGACACAAGTTGAATACTGACAATAGAGTCGCCACCGACTCTAAAAAAGTCATCGTTGACACCCACCTGTTCTAATCCCAATACTGACTGCCAAATACTGCATAGTTGCTTTTCTAATTCGCTGCTGGGTGCTTGATAATTGCCCTCATCCACCACGGTGGGAGTAGGCAGTTTTTTGTGATCAAGCTTACCGTTGTTATTAACCGGTAATGCCGACATGATTTCAAAGTAGCTTGGGATCATATAGCTTGGTAAAACCTGGGCCAGTTCCTGCTTTACGGCAGTTAAGTCCAGTTCACCGTTCTCTGGCACGATATAAGCGGCAAGCTGCTTGTTGCCAGCTTGCTCGAATACCACCACGGCAGCCACTTTGATTTGTGCCAATTCATTCAGTTGTGCTTCTATTTCAGAAAGCTCAATTCTAAACCCGCGGATCTTCACTTGGTGATCGTTACGGCCTAAGAACTCTAACGCCCCTGATTCAGACCAACGTGCTAAATCCCCTGTTTTATAAAGTTTATCCAGCCCAAGTTGTTTGGCCTTTTCGCTTGCAAATGGATTATCGATAAAGCGCGACGCCGTCATCTCTGGTTTATTCAGATAACCGCACGCAAGTCCGGCACCTGCGATAAATATCTCGCCTGTCGCTCCATGAGGTACGGGTTTTTGGTATTTGTCTAACAACAGCACTTGGCGATGATTGATGGCTTGACCAATGGGGACTGGACCGTCAATCTCGGCACACGGATAAAACGTAGTAAATGTGGTGCTTTCAGTTGGCCCATAACCATTAACAATCAGCTCTGGTCGAGCGCTTCTGGCAAGAATACTCTTCACTATGCTTGGGGTGATAGCTTCACCGCCTGTGATAACGCAGCGCACATGGTCATAGATACTTGGCTGTTGTAAATACAGTGAATCAAATAATGTTCGCGTTAACCAAAGCACACTTACGCTGTGCTGTTTGATTAATCTCGATAGGCTGTCAGGCTCAGCACCTTGTTGTGCACTTGCTACGACCAATTTGCAGCCGTTTATCAGCGGTGTCCAGATTTCAAACGTGGCGGCGTCAAAATTTGGATTAGATAGATGAACAAATACATCGTCTTCAGAGGTATTTAGTAAGTCGGTGTTTTGCACCAAAGAAACAACACCACGATGGGGCACGACCACACCTTTTGGTTCGCCCGTTGTGCCCGATGTGTAGATCACATAGGCTTCTGTGTGTGCGTTTGCATCTGTTAACACAGGTTGTGCGTCTGCGAGCACTAGGCTATCCAAACAGGTGATTTGCGGGTGAGCTTGACAACTTGAAACCAGCGCTGCAATGCGTGGGCGCAATTCACTTTGGGTCAAGATAAGGCCGAGCTGAGTATCGCTGAGCATATATTCGATGCGCTGATCTGGGTAATCAGGGTTCAGCGGCACATATGCACATCCGGCCTTTAAAATCGCTAGCTTAGCCACAACCATATCGACAGAGCGCTGACAGAATAGACCGACAAAGCGCTGGCTAACACTAAGGTCTACATGATCTTTAATGTAGGCGGCAAGCCTATTCGCATTTTGTTCTAATTCTTGATATGTCAGCTGTGTTTCGTTCTCAACCAGCGCGATTCGCGTCGGCGTTTTTTGTGCTTGCTGAGTAACTAATTCATGGATAGTAGTGTGCAAATAATCCGCATGCTCATCTACTTCAACCATTGGTGCTCGCTCATCAGCACTTAACAAAGAAATTTGACTATGCGGCTGATGTTCATCAGCAATCATGGCATCTAACACCAATGTCATCTGGTAGAGCAATCGTTGTGCTTTACCCGGTGCTAGCATGGTTTCGCAAAAGCTTAATTTGAGTAATAAAATGTCTTGCTGTTCAACGACACTGATGGTGAGCGGGTAGTCTACTTTCTCAATCATTTTATCGAATGACCACTTGAGTACATCTTGCCCCGCTGGCGTTGGGTAATTTTCAAATACAAATAAACTGTTGAACAGGCGAGTATTTGGCTCCTGTAGCTGTGACAGTGAAACGCTACTGTGGCCGTTAAGCTCAGCAATTTTGTCTTTCAAAGCGCTCAGCTGGGTGGCAATACTAGCGTCTTCTTGCCATTCTAGTGCCAGGGGCAGGGTGTTGATGTATAAGCCAACACTGGCATGGATCCCGTCAACCGGTAACTCACGACCAGAAACTGTCGTACCGACAATGGTTTGCTCAGCATCGCAGTAGTATTGCAATAATTTATGCCAAGCAAACTGCATCAATACATTCAATGTTAGTCCTTGTTGCTTAGCAAACGACTTAAGTTGCTGATAACGCTCTGAGGAGAGTTTTAACTCCCTTGCCGCTGCTTGTCTGATTTGTGAAGAGCCGGATTGGTCAATACTTTTGCTTAATAATCGATTGATATCATTGGGCTCAGCAAACTTTGCTTTTTGAGTCTGCCAATACGTGTCGCTAGATTTTTGGTTTTGCTGGTACAGCGCCTGCGTTTCTAGGTACGCAGTTTCCTCTTCTACGATCACCGGCTCGCCATTAACGAGCTTGCCATAGTTTTGGTGCACGGTTTGTAACATTACCGGAAAGCTCCAACCATCGCTGATACTATGGTGCTCTGCTTTAATCAAGGTGAAATGTGTATCGGCGCGTTTAACGATAGCAAAGCGCATTAACCCAGGTTTAGTGAGGTCAAATGGCGTATGGCGATCATCGTTTATTAATTTATCTATACGTGCTTGTTGCTCGATTTGGCCTAACGTACTGAAGTCGTAAAAGCTAAAGTGATCTGGAGTGAACCCAGCTCCTCCTTTGATCACTTGAATAATTTCATTATCCCAGTTAAATGCGGTACGTAGTGCAGGGTAGCGCATTGAAGCCAGTATCCAAGCTTGTTGGTAAGCATCAATGTTGAGCGCTTGATGGTAATCAATCACTAATTGGACGCGATAAGCATCGTCGTTAGGCTGGGCAAGGTGATGATAAACAAAGCCTTTTTGCATGCTGTTGGCATCATAAATAGCACTGATCTCAGAGGCTCTTTTACGCTCTGTCGCGAGGAGTTGTTCAAACTCCTGCTCGGAAAAAACCTGCTGCGACTTAAGATAGTCAAGTAATACGGTCTTATTTGCTTTGAGGTAGTCAACCCACTGTTGGCTGAGTCCTTGTTCACCGTGGACAATCTTCAACTTGTCTACGTTGGCCCAAAGCGCAATATTATCCTTTGCAAGTGATTGGCATAAATTCAACATGGTTTATATCTCTAATTCTTGTGTTTTTTCAGACTGAGTTGAGGTGTGTTCTTGTGGTGTTTCATGTAGCTGAGATTGCAATGCGGTGAGTTGCTCCTGTGAAAGGGACTCGGCACCAAAGTCACTCGGTGTACTTACTCCACCATGGGCTTTAGTCTCAAGCGCTACCTCAATTACTTCATATAATGCGTGTGTTAAATGACGTGCAAATGCCTCGGTGAGATTGCCATCAAGCAAGGAATCTACCTTTATTCTCAGCAGTTCCCCTTGAACTAGTGCATTGATATCGAGAAGTAAATTTGAGCTGTTCTGAGCTGAACTTGTCTCAGTTTGTAGCTGGTTGTCTATCTGCCATAGCGCATCACTTTGCCTGCCCATTTGACCTAGGTAATTAAAACTGATGCTTGGCAATGTTAAGGTGGTGTCTTGCAGTTGTGCACAACCAAAACCAAGCCCTTTGTTCGGGATTTGGCGCAGGGCCTCTTTGACATCAATAATGGTGTCGCCCAGGGTGCGCTGTTGTGTCAGCCGTAGTGGATATAAACAGGTGAACCAACCGAGAGTTTGGTTAATGTCAACATCATCGCGCCACATTTCACGGCCATGACTTTCAAGGGTAACGGCGTGCTGAGTTTGTCTAAATGTTTTACTCAACGCTTGGCATAATGCCGCCAGTAGTAACTCTTCACTTTGGGTATTAAACCCAGCGTTGGCGTCACGCAGTAAGTGAGTCGTAGCTTTTGCGTCTAATTCCAACCAAACTGTTGAAGGAGTGGCTGCCATAACTGGTGGATAGCTAGGCAAGTTGGTTGCTACACGTTGCCAAAATGTCATTTCTTGAGGGTGTGCCGCAGGATAAGACTGCATCATCTCCACCCATTGACGATAACTGGTACGTTTAGCGAGCAGCTCACCACGCTCTAGCAGTGTTTGCAGATCTTGGGCAATGATCCGCCAAGAAACAGCATCTATAATTAAGTGATGCAGCGCAAAGTGAAGTAGGTCATATTCTTCACAAAATGCTTGGATATGCGTGACTTGCCAAAGCGGGCCGTGACAAATATCAAACTGACTTTGTCGTTTGTTTAGTTCGGTAACAAGTATAGGAGACTGGCCATCCAGGGTATCAAGCGCTGCCATCGTGCTAGTATCGCGATATTCTTGGCTAATATGGCCTTCAAATTCCATAAAAGTTGTGCGCAACATATCGTGTTGTTCACTCAAACTATGTAATGCTTCTTGCAGTTGAGCGTGGCTATAACCAGTTGGGATTCGAATGGCAAAGGCTTGGTTCCAGTGGTTTTCATCAGGTAATTCCTTATTGAAAAACCACTGTTGTATTGGCAGTAAATCAAAACGCCCAGTTAATAGCCCCTGTTCTTGTACGATTTCGCGTTGAGTTGCCTGCACACTGAGAATGCGTTTACTCAGCGTGTATGCTGTTGGACAGTCAAAAATATCTTTAACTTGTAGCTCAATACCTTGCTGTCGGAGTGAAGCAACGAGCTGAATTGTCAAAATTGAGTCGCCGCCGATGGCGAAAAAGTCGTCTTTGGTACTGACCTTTTCAATCCCCAGTAACGATTTAAATGCCTCGCATAGCAGGGCTTGGGTTTCATCCTCTGGCGCCACGTATTCGTTTTGGCTTGTAAGCACAGGCTCAGGCAAGGCTTTGCGGTCTAACTTACCGTTACCGGTTAATGGAATTTCAGTCAATTCTGTCCAAGTTTTCGGTAGCATGTAATTAGGAAGCGCTTGTGATACTTGTGCTTTGACTTGCTCAATTTGGCCCATAAATTCAGGGTTAAACTTCAAGTAAGCGGCCAGGTATGGGACGTTTTGTAAGGTGCGGTCAATAACTACAGCTTGGGCGACTTCAGGCAGTTGGTTGAGTACGCCCTCGATTTCACCAAGCTCGATGCGATAGCCTCGGATCTTCACTTGGTTGTCGTTGCGACCAATATACTCCAGTTCTCCATCCGGTAAGCGTCTTGCTAAATCGCCGGTTTTATAGAGTTTGGCATGGTCTTGTTGAACATCTTGCTCGGTTGCATATGGGTTGCTAATAAAGCGTGTTTGGGTTAACTCTTCACGGTTTAAATACCCCCGAGCTAGACCGGCTCCGCCAATATATAACTCTCCGCTTGCGCCGGGTTCGACTAATTGCAATTTGCTGTTTAATACGTAGGCTTTCATATCAGCAATCGGTCTGCCAATGTGTGACGCCTTAGAACTAGAGTGCTGTTGCAATGCTTTGTAAGTTACATGGACGGTGGTTTCTGTGATCCCATACATATTGACTAGTAGAGGCTGTTCATCTCCATAGCAATGCCACCATGGGTTGAGCATTTCAGGGTTAAGCTTGTCGCCACCAAAAATCACATATCTCAATTGGTTAAAGTTTAATTTGGCACGAAGGGCGGCGGCACTAAATTCGTAAAAGGCTGCAGGCGTTTGATTGAGTACGGTAATGTGATTGGTTGAGCAATACTGTGCAAATGCTTCAAAATCACGAATAAGGCGGTTGTCAGGAATACACAGTTGGCCGCCATACAGTAGTGCCCCCCACATTTCCCAAACACTAAAGTCGAAAGTATAGGCATGATATAAGACCCATACGTCTTGGTGGTTAAAGCCATAGTCTTTTGCGGTTGCACTAAACAACCTGGCAACATTTTCGTGGGTTTGCATTACGCCTTTTGGTTTGCCTGTGGTACCCGAGGTATAAATGATGTAGACCAAATCTTTCGGCGACTGATTGATTTTTGGCGCTTCATTGCACTGTTGCTGGGGAGCAAGTGGTGTAACTAATGGACAAGTCACCTGTGCCACATGACATTTATCTTGCGCTGCCGCGTACTGCTGTTCATCGACTAGTAATAGACTTGGGTTGGTATCGCTCAAAATAAACGTTGTCCGCTCGCTGGCATGATCAGGAGACAGTGGCACATAAGCCGCACCCGCTTTAGCCACCGCAATAATTGCAATTAGCATCTCAATAGAAGGCTGCATATACAGTGCAATCAACGTATCAGCGCTAAGTGGTTGTTGATACTCAGACTGGTATTGGTCTCGTAAATGCAGAGCAAGGGCATTGGCTCTGGCGTTCAGGGTTTGATAATCAATAGACTGCGTTTGGGTTCGTAGTGCAATCCGATGCGGGTGCTCGATTGCCGCTTTCTCAAACCATTGATTTAGGGTGATGTCTGAGAAGAAGGTTTTATTTTCTTGGTTGCTGCGTGCCAAAATAAGCTGTTGCTCTGCCTCATCAAGTACGGGAAGTTCGGCCACATTTATATCGCTTGAGTGGGTAAGTAATTCAATAAAGCGTGCTTGAATATCGGTGATCCGTGTCATGGCGACACGAGAGAACACAGATTTTGCCGCGACCACTTTGCGGCACAGGCCGCCTTCTGTTTCAAAGTGGGTAAACTCGATATCAAATTGAGAAACGCCAGGCTCAATAGATACGCCTTTAACGAGAGTGTTACCTGCTGAACCTAGAGTCAGTTCATACCCCTGACGACCAATCATCAACGGGGTGATCCCCGGACGAATACCATTGCTTTTTAATCTGGCCAAGTAGTTACAGGTGACATTAATATGTTTTGCAGCGTCTTTATTGCTGTTACCAGAGAGTAATAACTGCGTCAGCTGGTTACTGACTTCATTGATAAGCGACGCGCCACTGTATTGCTCAATATCGCAAATAGAAACCGTTTCCACGTCAGAGTAGTGACCCAAAATTGCTCGCGTTTTTCGGGTACGACGAGCCATTGGAATACCAATGGTTAAGTCGGTTTGTCCGGTAGTATGAAATAAAGTCAAAAAGACACTGGCGAGCACCACGCTAAAGCTGGTCACGCCAGCTTGAGCGGCGGCCTGCTTTACTTGTTTCAATGCCTGCGGATTTTCTTCGCGAAAGGCAATACCGTCGTAATGGTGTTTGAGTGCCTCGGTATTACTTTGATAAAAGTCGATTGGATAGAGCGCTTGGTTTTCTGATTTGCTGTCGCGGGATGGCTTCTTTTCAAACATCACGTTGTAATCAAGTGGTGCAAGGTTAAGCTCCGTGTTATCAAGCACCGCCTCAATACAAGCGAGTAAGTCACTCATGAGCACTTGCAGCGCCCACTGGTCACAATTGATGTGATGACCTTTAATGATCAGTAACAGTCTAGTGTCAGATCCACAAACATAAAACTGAAAGGTTTCTTTTTCGATATTGATAGCCTGTTCAATTATTGTCTTAGCGGTGTCAGCATCAGTGTGTGAAATGAATTCTGGCGCAACATTAAGTAATAAAGGTGGGGTGCTGAGTAACTCCAGTTGCGGCTCATTTTTTGTGTCATTGATGCAGCTTGACAAGATAGGGTGGCGTACAAATAAAAGTTCGAGGGCTTGTTGTAATACCGGCTTGTTAAGCTCGCCGGTAAATGTCACGGCACAAGCGATATTATAAACCGGGTTGGCCAAATCAAGTTGTTGCGCTTGCCATACGTGAAGCTGTCTTGTTGAAAGAGGCTTGAAGTTGGCGTTAATAGACAGTGAGTTCATTACGTTATCCTTTTTTCGCTCTAACACAGCGGCTTTTGCCAATTTACTTTGTGGTATTTGGTTTGTTGTATGCGGGTTAGATGCCGTGTTACTGCACGGGTGATCACCTCACATGCAAGCGTTGGATGAGGTTGTAAATACATGTGATCGCCCACAACATGATGGTGCTGAAAATGGTTCTCACAGTAGGGATACCAAGCGCGATAAGACTCGGGGCTTACTAAATGATCCTGTGTTGCCAAAATAAGCTCTACAGGCATGGTAAGGGTAATATCTGTGCTTACGGTTTGCTCCGCGAGGGTAAAATCATCCTTAAACATACCTGTGATTACGGTTTCCACTTCTTGGCTTAGGCGGTGCGCTGGCAGCATATCAAGCTGATACAAAGTAGCGAGTAGGTCGCTATCACTCAGTTTCGCGTACTGTGTCACAGATGGAATACAAGGAGCACGACAGGCTGATAGACACACTAAATCTGGGGTTGCCAAGGCATGTTTACGGAGGTGATCAGCGAGCTTATACGCCACCATGCCACCGAGGCTATGACCAAAGAATACGCAAAGCCGCTCACTGCGTGACTGAATTTGCATATTTCTACTTAAGTGATCAAGTACTTCTTGCCAATCCTGCTGAGATTGTACCCCTGCTTTAGTACCGCGACCAGGTAAGTCGATACCGTGCAGCTGCCAATGGTCAGGTAAATACTGTGCCCACTTTCGAAAAAACAGTGATGAGCCGCCAGCGTGATGAAAGCAATAGAGATCAACTGGCATCATAGCTTGAGCTCCAACGTAGGGGTAAATGCTATCGACTGGCCGGTTAGCATGGTGTTGGTTCTCATAAAGTTGACAAGGTATTCAACGAGATCTTGATGGCTAAACACCGCAGGGCGGGCCCCAAGTACACCGCCTTTAAGATTGCGCTTTTGTATTCTTGCGGCTTTGCTGTCAGTTGCAAGCAATGGGAGTACAAAACTATTTACCGCAAGCTTACTGCCTTGATACTCTCGAGCGAGTGTCATCATCAGCGCATTATGGGCGTGATTACAGACACTAGCAGTGGCTTCTAATTCGTAATTTAGCGTGTCTGATTGGGTCAAAAACACCAGATTACCACCACTCATCCGTAAGTTATCGGCGATTACTCTAAGCACAACAAAGGCATTTTCCAGCCGAGCTATCACTTGCTCACCGACGCTGATGTCTTCAAGCAATTTGCTCTCATCGAGGCGATTGGCACAATGTAACACCATCACTTCTTGTTGTTTGTAGTGGGTTTCAAACCAGTCTAATAGTACTGCGGTGTCTGATGTGCTGAGTGGCGCATCTAAAGATAGATATGTAGCTTCTGGGTTTTGTGCAACAACCAAAGGGCTGGCATTAATCAGCAGTATCGGGTGTTTTTGTGATAATAAATGGGCAATAAAGTGGTTATCAAACTCACCAGTTGGATAGAGCAAAATAAACGCTTGAGCATTCATACCGCAAGCCCTCCGTCTAGCCGGAGGACATTTCCAGTTTGATAATTTGACGCACTTGAAGCGAGATAAAGCGTGGCATCCGCGATTTCCTTTACGCTCCCAACGCGACCAAGGGCGGTGTGTTTTAACACCGGGTTAATAATACTGGCAGGAATATCATCAATCATATCGGTGGCGATAAAGGTTGGCGCGAGGGCATTACAATAAATGCCACAGTGCCCATATTGGCGAGCAATTGTCCGAGTTAACCCAATGATTGCGCCTTTTGAAGTGGCGTAGTTGGCTTGTCCTTCACGGCCGCTGATCCCGCTTTGCGACACCATGTTGATAATTTTGCCAGCGCTTTGTTTTGTCATTACAGGCAACACGGCCTGGCAGCACTGTAACGTGCCTTTAAAGTTTATGTCTAACACGTCGTGAAACGCGTCGTAAGACATTTGCGAAAACAAACTATCTTGGGTGACGCCAGCATTATTCACCAGCACGTCGACTCGACCTGTGTCGTTAACTGCTCGGCGAATAGCTGCATTTACAAATTCACAATCAATAATATTGCCACTTTGCTGGACAAAGCGAGCTTCATACTCAGGCTGATGTAATTCTGTAATCGGGGTTTGTGTGCGGCAAAGACCGTATACGCGGGCACCCCCTTGTAAAAAGGCCAGTGCAATGCCTTTGCCTATCCCTTTGGATACGCCAGTTACTACGACTGTTTTTCCAGTAAACACAAGCTAATTCCTTAATCCGTGTAAACAATGGTGAGTTCGGCTTTGGCGACCAACTCATCTTCAACATGTGCCTGCGCTTTGAATCGAGCCAGCGCGCCAAACTCGGTCTCTAATTTCGCAGTCACTTTTATGATCTCGCCCGGGCGTACAGGGCGGTTAAACTTAGCCTTCTCAATTGCAGACAGCATGCCTCCTGTATGGGAATTGTTGCAGCAAAGGCCACTTATTTGCGCCATGGTTTCAATAATGAGTACCCCGGGGAAAATAGGCTCATCGGGAAAGTGCCCTTGAAGCCCCGGCTCGTTATGTGAGATAAACTTAAGCCCAACAATCATCTCACCTGGTGAGTGTTCAATGATCTTGTCGGCGAATTTAAATGGTGCCTGATGTGGCAAGTTGTCGGTGATCATGATTTTTCATCTCCCCAGTCAAAGCAAAAGTAAACAATGAGAAAAAACGCCACGCTGGTGACACCTAAAATAATCAATTGTCGACTGACAGCCACAAGCTCAACACCTTGGTTGGCTACTAAGCGCAGGGCATCCAAAAAAGCAGTAGTGGGCAGGAGCGACACAATTTCCCGTAACACAGTAGGGAAGTTGGCGGTGTCGAAGTAAATGCCTGATAAAAACATCAATGGAAAATAAAGTAGGTTGGCAATACCAGAAGATACTTCGACGCGTTGGCTGCGTGCGCCAACTAAAACACCGAGCATACAGATACAAAATGAGCCTAACGCCATGACTAAAATGATGTCGACAACATTGCCCTGTAGCGTGTAGCCAAATAAAAAGTGAAATGCCACAAACAAGATAGCCATTTGAAATACCAGCAAGAACAAACGTGCAAGCACGATCCCAATAATGTAATCGCGACGCTTAAAAGGGGAGAGGCGAAGGCGTTTGAAAAAGCCGTTCTGCCTATCAGATACTAGGCTATTTGCAATCGATACTAGTGCCAGGCCCAGAACCTGCAAAACGATGATCCCAGGGATCAACCAATCTGTATAACGGTAGCCTTTGACGCTAACCACATTACTTTGCATCACCTGACCGTTAGCTTGCTCTTTTAGGCGCAATAAATAATTACGTGCCATTAACGACTCATCGGAGTTATGGGTAGAAAACATCGCATTTGGTGCGAGATATACTTCAGGGCTTATCTCATTTTGCAACTTACGCAACACGGACCCAGGAGAGCTAATCACTTCAGCCAATTGTGCCGATGCGAAACTGTCTTCGATTACAATTGAGTCCGTTTGCGACAGGCGGGTAACGGTGACCAGTGGGTCTTCCTCCATGGCTTTTAACCACTTTTGTTCAATTTGCTCACCATGCATTACGACCACATTAATTGGTGACATTTTTGGTCCGCCAGAGAAGGCCTGAATGAGCAATAAAGCGATGAAAATAGGCAAGCCGAACGTCCATAGCAACACCGCTTTATCGCGGAAGAAAGGCCGAATATTGACCATCATTAATTGCCAAAAAGGATATAGCTTTGTTTGACTTGGCTGCGTTTGGTTTAACTTAGTTTGACTTAACTCAGGCATAGCTTTGCGCCTCCATTGTGGAACCTGTAAGTTTTAAAAATACGTCGTTGAGCGTGGCTTTTCTTGGTTCTTTGATCACTGGTGTTTTAAAGGTGCGATTAATGATGGCGCTTGGTGCACCTGACTCAATGATTTGACCTGAGTTGATAATGGCCAAGTTGTCACATAAAAATTCGGCTTCATCCATGTAATGGGTCGTTAACAACACGCAGGTTCCTGCTGCTTTAAGATCTTTGATGATATGCCAAAACTCTTGGCGGCTGGTGGGATCAAGCCCTGTGGTTGGTTCATCTAAAAACACCAGTTTTGGGTTACCCACAACAGCCATGGCGAGAAATACTCGTTGCTTTTGCCCGCCGCTGAGCTCGCTCAGCCAAGCATCTTTTTTCTCGCTCAAATTGAAGCGCGCTAACAGAGTGTCAATTGGCGTATAACTTGGGTAAAAGCTGGCAAATAACTCAACGCATTCTTTTACTTTGAGTTTTTCGTAGAGGTTATTGTGCTGCATTACACCACCCATCAGGCTGCGTAATTTCGTTTCATCCTGCTTCCAGTTGAGTCCAAACAAAGTCACCTCGCCAGCAGTGGCACTGCGCAGCCCTTGAAGTATTTCCAACGTGGTTGTTTTACCCGCGCCATTGGGGCCAAGCAGTCCAAAGCATTCTCCTTCGCTCACGCTGAACGACACATCGTCTACAGCGACTTTGCGTGTTCTTTTATAGACCTTCCTTAAGTTTTTCACTTCAATCACGGTTGTCATGTTATTTCCTTACTGTTCGTAAAATACATCCCGTCATACTTCCCGCGAGATTAACGCTCAGGAGAAGGGTTTGATCTAACTCGGTATTATTCGTTGGTGTATTTAGTGCGTGCATTAAAGCTTGCACCGTTAACTCAGTACTATGTCGTGGTACGCATTGAGGTTGATACTTGATAAGTTGCGCTTGTGGTAAATGACAATCTAAGCTGGCTGCGATTGCACCAAAGGCGCTGTCGTGATGGGCACTTAACACGATATTGCCGACTCGACTCAGTTTCCTAGCGTGAGCTTTCAGCAGCTTATCTAATGAATTAGGCTGTTGTGTATCATTGATTTGAATAAACTCGATTATTTCAGCAAGGGGTTGGTAACCTGCAGGTAATACTGTTTTGGTGGCAAGTAGTGCTGCGCTAGCAAAATGGCCAATATCCGCATTGAACTGATGGGCAGCCCACACTTGCTTTGACAGCGCTGTGTCATCTTGTGACCCACATACCATTGCGTAACGGCTACGGCCTTCACGCATATCAAGCGTTGCACTCCATAAAGCATGTAAAAAATCGTTACCTAAGTCACTCACGCACGTAGCGGAGTTTTTAAAACCAAACCCCAAAGCTAATTGCCCCAAAGTGGCATTGACGACTGTGTTTGGAAAATGCGTGCTTTTAAGCTCTGCAATACCTTCACAGAACGACGCTAAATTTTTATTGAGTGTTTCTGACGAGCCAATGGGGTTAGCGTAGTACGCGGCGAACTCGGCAAGTGGTAATTGAGTTAAGTCAAGTTCACTGTCTTGCAATGCAAACTGGCAGGCGCCCAAGGCAAATTGGGTTACATTTGGCGTACGACGCTGAAATAGCGATGGGAATTGTTTTTTCAAGTTAAACTCACTAAAGCCATCGGTTTTGTTTTCTCTGGCGAGGTAGACTTTTTCATCACAGAGGCTGGTGGCGGTGAGTAAATAAACTGGTTGTAGCGATTGACTGGGTATGGGCTTTTCTTGGTGACTAAGTAGCATGCTAGTGTTATGACCACCAAATGCTGAGTTAGTCACGGCAAAGACATCGACAGTGTGAGACTTTGGCTGGTTAGTGACTAATTGATAGTCTTTGCAGCATGGTCTAACTGAATCAACCCCAAGTGTTGCGGGTAATAGTCCGTCATCTTGGCTAACAAGTGTTGAGATAAGCTCTACCGCACCGGCTGCGCCTAGGGTATGGCCAAAGTAAGATTTGCTGCTGGAAACCCATGTTTTTTGCATTGCCTGAGTGCCAATTGCCGTTTGAATGCCATTGAGCTCTGCGCCATCGTTTGCAGGAGTACCGGTACCATGACTATTGACGTATTCAATATTTCTGGCTGTAACAGGCGCAAAAGAGAGTGTTTGTAATAGCGCTCGGCGCACACCGTCGCCTTCAGGGTTGGGAGCGGTGGCGTGGTGCGCATCTAAACTAGAACCTGTAGCCAGCAATTGATAGCGCGGCGCCCCCCCGCGTTTGTTGATATGTTGTGCTGACTCGAAGACTAAGAAACCAGCGCCTTCACCAAGGCTCAAGCCCATTTTTTCACTGTACGGGGCACAAGGTTCAGGACTCAGTGATTGCACCGATTGAAAGCCACCATAGACCAGCTCACTTAGCGCGTCGGCGCCACCTGCAATCACTACATCAGCTTGGTCGTTCTCAATAAGTTGTTTGGCAAAAGCTATGGCGCTGCTGCTTGCTGTACAGGCCGAGGTAAACGTCATTATCGGCCCCTGAATACCAAAGTGACGGCTTACATCAGTTGCTATTTGATGTGGAGGGTAAAACTTAAATCCTTTTTGATGTTTACCTTTTATGCTCTCTATTAACGAAAACATGCCACAGTTAGCATTACCTAAAATAAAAGCAACCCGCGTGTTGTCGACCTCGCTTAATACTAAACCTGCATGTGTTAGTGCTTCTTCTACTGCATGGATGGCATACTGACTTGCCAGATCCATTTCATAATTATCCGCAATATATGCTTCAAAATTGACGGCGAGCGCTCCCACATTATGTGCAAGCCCCTGAGTGTCAAAACGGTGAATACGGCCTATTCCCGTACGGTTTTGTTTGATGCAAGTCAGCATCGCTTGGCGATTTTCGCCAGCAGCACAGAGTACGCCATATCCAGTGATGAAAGTTTCTTGTTTATTATTCATGTACGCTTTCCTGTAGTGCCGAGAGGGTGATTTTGCCGAGTTCGTTTTCAGGAAACTGCGAGAGAAAATGAACTTGTGGCGTGGGTAAGTCTTTAAACCAACTCCTAATATCTTGAAGTGCTGGTGTGTGTGACAATCCTTCGACAAAGGCGACTAGCTCGCCTCCTTTATTGTTATTACTATCTTCAATAAAAAAGACCTTGTGGCGCAGCCCGGCAAAATGCTCCGTGAGGACTTTTTCGATACTTTGTAATGAGAAACGCTTACCGGCATATTTAAAAATCTGATCAGCTCGACCCGCGTGAGAAAACTGTTGGTGGCTGCTAAAGACCAGTTTGTCTTTGAGTTCAAATGCTTCACAATCAACCACTAAAAATGGGGAGCGGATCATCGTTTTTTGCTCAGCATTTTGATAGATGTCGACGACACTAAATTTGGTAAATAAGATTTCGTTACAAGCAAGTGGCCGATACCCAATACCGCCAGTTTCAGTACTTCCTAGTACCTCAAAAGCACGGATTGATAACGCTTTTTGCTCAGTCAATTGAGTTAGCTTTTGCTCCTTCTCACCTTTGAAGGGGGCACCAGAGCTAATCAAGTAATGGTGTTGGTAACTGATTTGATCTGCAACAAAATCAAACATGGTTGGTGTCAATATCACGGCAATATGCTTGTTTTTGATAGGTTGTAAGTCCGGTGTCGATCCCAGCTCATAGCAAACAGGCTTACCAAGCTGGAGTGGGAGCATAAATGCCCAAATAAACCCAAACATATGGCGAATATCGACACACGCACAAAAGTAATCGACGTCGCCAAAGCCAAAGGTATCGGCAAAGGTAACAGCCTCAGCATGAAGAGAAGCGATGGACTTTTGCCAAATTTGCGGTTTACCAGTACTACCCGAGGTTTCAAAGCCAATGGTTTTATCGCTATATTGTTGTAAGAATTGGGTAATGGAGCCTGGTTGTACTACCTCATGTTGAGGTGTGATGACTAAGTCTTTCCAACTAAAAGCATCTTGTGAGGTTGTAGCGGTGGCACAGAGTACAGGTGTGATGTTATGTGCAAGTAAGATCATCACACTTTTAATAATATCGCATGGTGCACTATCTTTTATTACTCTTACTGTGCCGGTAATCTCAGTATCTTTGCTTGCCTGAATAAGTGTTAATAGTGCCTGTTCACCTAGTGCGGAATGTTGATCTGTCCAAGTATCTAACAGGCTAGCTTGCTTTTGCTGTGTAAGCTTGGTGATGATTTGTTCTGCTAGTGTGTTCAGAGTAACAGTGCTCAATTCGCCCAAGTCACTGAGCTTGAATGCTTTCTTACATGCTGCGGATAACTGCATGAGGTCGACCGAATCGAGAAATAGTGGCGCCTCTAGCAAGTTGGCATCATCATCTAATAGGTTTAATTGTTCTATATCTACTTCTAACTCAGCTTCAATCAGCTGTATGAGTGTTGAACGAATGGCACTGTTTGTTTGCATGGTGTCCTTCCAAGCGAAATGGTTACTAGTAGATCAACAAGCTTCGGCAGTCGCTTTAGCTGCAACTTGCTCGTGCACAAATTGAGCTAATGTAGCGACATTTTTCATTTTTTCCTGAATGGTTTGTTCTGGGTAATCTTTAAACTTGAGGCTGTATTGCTTCTCAATCGATACCACAAGGTCTAGCACTTCAATGCTATCCAAATCTAAGCCATCACCGATAAGCGGGGCGTCATCCTCGATTTCTTCAATGCTGTCTACTACTTCCAAATTATCAACAATGATATCTTGCTTAATAAACTGTGTTATTGACTCTAAGTTACTCATTTTTATATCCTTTTTGATTTTTTGTGCGGTGTGTGTTAAGCGACTCTTTGAGAGTTTTGGAGCAACAGCAACCTGTGGCTGACGTATTCACACGTCAGCCAAGTAAGTCTGTCAGCTCAAAAAACGGCTCAGAGAGGTTTATTGCTCGTTAAAAAGGGCATTAACCATGTTGTTGATTTCAGCATCCATCGGTCTGTCTTCGATTACAGGCTGGAAGTTGCTGCTAATTTCGTCGAAAAACTCACGAGAAAGCTGGTTGAGTTTTTCCGCTTTCGCATCTTTTCCATCAACATAAAATGCCTGTCTGATTGCCATTGCCTGAATGGCAATAACTGGCTTGATAAGGTCGGTAATACGGCGCAGATCTCGTGCAGCAATGGTTCCCATGCTCACAATATCTTGGTTTAGTGCTTCTGTTGTGCGTGAAAATACTGACATTGGGCCTGCATTTTTTAGCGCTTCAGCAACAAGCGAAGAGGAGGTGATCTGCATTGCCTTGAAGCCGTGGTGTACCCATGCTTTGTCGCCTAAGTCATCGCGGGCCACTAAGTTGTTAGAAATGCCGCCATTTAGACGATCGTCAACTAAAATGCCCAGCTCGCGCTCAAGTAATGCCCCCATGTTTGCAACCAGTGGCTTTAAGGTATCGCATACCGCCGCAACGTGGCCGCCGTAAAAATGTCCGGCATTGAGGATAAGGTCATTTTCATCATCAAAAAGTGGGTTGTCATTTACTGAGTTGATCTCTGTGGTGAGAATTTGTGAGGCCCACATTTGCGCGTCAATTAATGGCCCCAATACTTGTGGTGAGCAACGAATTGAGTAGCTATCTTGTAGTCTGAAGGTTTCCTGTTTACCAAACTCGATATTGTCGTCGGTACGATTTCTGCGCCCTAAACGTTGATCAACATTGGTTAGGCGCTCGAGTATTTTTGCGGCACAAATTTGTTGGCCACGGTGTGGTTTTAATTCGTGTACACGTTTATGGAATGGAGAAGCTCGACCTTCTATCAGTTCTACATACAGGGCAATTAGCTTACAGCTAAGGTCAATTGCACGCTGAATGTCTTTGAGTGCATTGGTTGCGATGGCTGACATCACAGAGGTGCCATTCATAATTGCAAGGCCTTCCTTAGGCTTGAGTTTGTAAGGCGTTATATTGAGTTCTTCCAACACCTCAGCAGTATCACGAATTTGTCCTTGATAATAGACTTTGCGTTTGCCGCCAAGTGCAGCACCGATATATGAAAGTGGTGTTAAGTCGCCGCTAGCACCAACAGAACCCATTGCAGGAATCGCAGGAATAATACGGTTGTTTAAAAAGGTTTCCATTTGAGATAGCAGTGCCCAGCTTACTCCTGAAAACCCTTTGGCATTACAATTCATGCGAATTAACAATGTGGCCGCACAGTCAGATTCTGACAGATAATCGCCTACACCACAGCCATGATAAGCGATAAGGTTTTGTTGCAACTCTTCGGAAAGTGAAGTTGAAATTCGGTTGCTTGCTGAGTTACCGAAACCAGTTGTTACACCATAAATGTCTTCTTGATTGGTTAGTTTGTTATCAAGGTATTGACGATTCTGATCGATTCTTGCCTTAAGTGCTAACTCATCTAGTTTAACTTTAGAAGTTGGTTGACCTGCATACTCTTGTACTGACTCTAGAGAAAGTGATTGATCTTGCGAGATAAAAACAATACTACCGAGCTGCTTCTCGACCTGAATTGTTTCCTTTTCTGTGTTGTACTGGTTCATGACTTTCCTACTCTGACTAAAATAATGATTCTGATTGTGTTGTGCACAATGTTTATTTTTGCTGTAACTGACATACCCTATGAATGTGAGTTACACCCTGTTATAGGCGAGTACTACTTAACCAACGTCCCGTGAGTTCTAAACCTGTTTATATGTTCAATTCTATCGCGATACTATTGTCACTATTTTTGTTACAAAATTATTTTGTTTGTAAATAAAAATTATTAAATGTGATTTTTTGATTGTTGTGTTTTAAGAATGGCGGCTAGGTTAAGTCTGAGATTTTGGGGTGTCAACACTGAAAATTTGCCATTTTAATGTTAATTAAACCTAACGTTAAAATAATTGAAATGTTAATTTTTGGTGGCAGGGAAGAGTTGTTAATCACTATTTTATATCTTAATGAGATATAAAGAATTAATTTATTATTAAAGTAAATGCTCTATTTTCTGAAGGGGTAAAAAGTTTAATAAAACTGACTTATGACAAATGTCACTATTTTCAATGGTCGGATGAGGGAATAGATAATATTGATGAAAGTGGTCAAAAAAGTGAATTTTTTATGGATGTAGAGTCCCGTAAAAAGGTATGATTTATTCTGTGATTATTGAGGTTGCATGGATTGAAGTTATACCGCGCTGAGAAGCGTACCCGTATCCAGCAACCAAAAGCGTTAGACTTTTTTAATACTCTAGTACCGTACTTATTAGACCTGCTTCTCCAACCACTAAAAGGTATGAGCGATCTAAAGAGGCGTTACATAGACTCAGTACTTTGTCGCCCATCATTATATCTTCGTTACAGTCATTGACTTGATACCAACCAGTTACTTCACCTTTTGTTACTTCCACTTCCTGCTCATTTATGCTCAGCTTCATTGATGCTGTGGCTAAGATACGAACGGTAAATTGATTATCATGATCCTCTTTAGATTTGCGTACTAGTTGGATATCCAAAGTTTCATTAGCCTGTTGCATGACTACAAAATGATAATCTTTGTTATTGCTTACTTTGACCTTCTTTTGTTCTATCATTCCCAGCTTATTAATAGACTCGGCATAGAAGCTAATTTCTCTATTAACATTGTGCTCATGTGTAATGCGGGTCGGCGCAGAGTTGGAGGGTAAGACTTTGACTCGATATTTTTCATCTGCGGCATTACGCTCATCGCCATCTAATTTTGTATTAGCAAGGTGGAATGCAATTTCATAATCGGTGGCATTCACTAAATTGTATTCATTCTTGTATAGATCAGAACCAAAGTTGGCAGTCTCAATATCTTCTGATGAACAGGCAACAGCTAAAATACTAAGTGTAGTAATAGCAAGCGGGCGAAAATTCATTATTGATCTCCTTAATCAATGTGTTGAATTACGAACTTAATCAGATTGCGAAGAAAGAATATAAGATGGCCAAATGAAACGTTGCTTAATGATGTTCGGAATATGTTAAAAACTGTAAGTAGAAAGACTTTGTAACAAAAAGTGGTACGTTGTATTTGCGAGATACGCTTTTAACTCAGTGATTATTATTGAGATTTGTTATATGTTAGATTTTTAATCTGCTACAAATTTAAACAAAATAATAAATTCCAAATTTTTAATGGAATAAAAGGTAACATGATAGAAATTAATAATATTGATAAGTATTTTTCTAAAAATGCTTTATTTAAAAACTACTCTCAGAAATTTACTCATGATAAAACCTGCCTGTCTGCGCCTAATGGTATTGGTAAAACAACATTGTTATGTATGATTGCAGGAGTAGACATTGCGTTCAGCGGACAGATCTTGTTGCAAAATAAAGAAGTGAAAAAACGACAAAGTTGTGTCGCGTTAGCTTCGGATAATATTCCTTATCCTAGTTTCTTACCTGCTAAAGAGTTACTAAATCTCACGTCGACAGCATGGCAATGTGATTTTCCAGCCGAGCTTATTCACGACTTTCAATTTGACCCATTTTTAAACACGCGTTACGAAGATCTATCCTCTGGTAACAAAAAGAAGCTTCAGCTTATAAATGCGTTGATGCGTAATACACCTTATCTACTATTGGATGAACCCACGGCAGCTTTGGATGCAGCAGGTTGCGAATATATCGTCGAAGTGGTCAGCAATTATGAAGGCATGGTGCTGATGACAAGCCACGAACCAGAGCCATTTCTACAAGTAGGTTTTCACTGCGTGCCGCTAATTCCAAAACCGAGCAACTGATATGCTTTATTATTACCGTTACAGAAAAGCATCTTTTGTTTTATCTCTCCAAGGGATAAGCCAACAGATACAACAATTTGGCCTTATGATTGCGGCGCTGTTCCAAATCTATTTACTAGGCTTTATTGCGATATTATTTATGGGGATAGGTAAAATAGTTGAAAGCGATAGCCCCGCGACACAGGTGCAAATTGCGTGGGGATTACTTGCAGCACAGAGCTTTATTTTGTTGGTATTTCGAGATGCCGTGCTGGACTCGACACATCGTCGCTATCATCACACCATATTGACCCAAACGATTCATCAAAAGCTAGCCGATGGCGTATCACTGCTTATTGTTCATCCTTTATTATTGATGAGTTTGATTATTTGTTATTCGATGGGACTTGAGAAACTGACACAAGCATGGCAGCTAATATTGTTTGTCGTAACGCAGTTTTTTGTCGCACTTTGTTTTATTTATCGTCCGCTTGGTACTGGAAGTGGGTTGTTACTTGCGGCGGCCATAGCGCTATATGCGACTAACATTACGTGGTACTTGGTTGCTTTAAACCTCATTATACTGGGATGTTCAACGCTGCTGCCACGCACACTCTTGATGTCAATATCTGTTACGGGGTTAGCGACATTTTGGCTAAGTTTTGCCTATAACCACTACTTTGTGTTGCTTTGGCGAATTGTGTTGAGTGCTCTGGTGCTGTGGTTTGGTGTAATTTTAGAAACTGAACGTCCAGATTTAGTTGCCAATTATGTGCCGGGGCTTGTGACTTTAATTTTATTGTGGTGGTCGAGCCTGGCTATCGATCTAAAACCTGAGATATACGGTCGTGTGGCATATTGGTTGAGTCTCGATAAACTGCAATCGGCTAAGCAGAGCATTTGGATAATTGTCCTGACGGCAGCCATTGGCTTTTCCGTACCGGTTTATATTTTGTTAGGGATGACTGTAGTCAGTTTATTGCCTTACGTTTTTCTACCACTTTTGGTGTTAAGTGCATTAAAAGGTCCACAGCATTTAGCCATGACTTGGCTCAGTACTTTAGTACTTAGCTATACAGCGTTTGTGCTTTTTTAATACTAATTTTCTTAATTAAGAGGTCTATTTTGAGGCGAGAAAATCTTGTCGATAACACCGCTTCCGCGTCCTGCTCACGCCGAGGTACCTACGTCCTGTAGGCAAGGCAAAAATTTTGCTATTTAGTGTTCTAAATAAGAAATTTTTAACGCTGTTAGCGTCAGATTTACTCCTTCAAATTGAGTATGTATTAAGTCAAATTGGTATAATACCAACTGCTAGTTCGTAGCTTCAGAAAGGCGAGTCAGTTTTTTGATATCGCCTTCGATACTCTCCATTCTCGCGATGAGCAGATTGCCAAGGGCGTCGATATCGTAGTGCCAGATCAGGTGGCCTACTTTTTTAAGTCTAGGCTGTTGCTCTGGCATCAATGTGAGTTGCCAAATGTAGTCCTTTTTTGACCAAGCAGATTGCCAATAGATGTCGTTGCCGCGAATTCTTAAGTTACTAAATTGATTAGTTTGTTTTTGACTTAGCGAGTATTTATTTATTGCTTCTGAGTCGCTTTCGAAGAGCGTCTCGTACTCAAGTAGTAGGGGCTGTTGTAGCACAAACCAAGTTTGTCTTGTGGGGTGATAAAAGACAAAATCCGCTGCGCTTTGATGGCTACTGATAAGCGCCCCAGACAAACTGTATTGATTTAAAGTTTCACCGTCATAAGCCCATAGTGTCTGTTCATCAATCCAGCCCATGCTTCTGACTGGCTGACTCAGTTGAGAGTCGAACTGAGTGAGTGGACGTTTTCGGTCGTATATCACTAAATCGTTATCACGGTTTGAGGCCAAATAGTTTAGCTCTGGGCTCCATACTAAAAAGCCAACGTACTCATGTCCCTGATGAAAAGAAAGCTGGCTGATTTTATCATCGCGATAAAGATACACCTCGCATACGCCGCTGCGCCTAGACATAAATGCGGTTTCCCCCAAGCTGTTGGTCAGTGGCAGGTAATCGATGCTTGAGCTTGAAAATAAAGGGAGGTTGTCTCGGTCTTTAATATTAACTTGGAAGCTTTCTAATGCGGCAAAAATATCCCCATGTTGATCGCTTGAAAAGCTTGTATAAAGGCCAATCTCCGTTTCTTTTATCGCCTGAATGTCACCGTCTCTAAAGTGTCGTGACAGGCTACCATATTGACTCGCAATCACGGCTTGATGATAAATATCAAATGCCACGGAAGTCACAGGTGCAGGCCATTTTATATGAACCGTGCCATCGAGTGTTTGAAGTCTTGCCAGCCTCTGTTTATCTTGCACTAAATAATAGGTTTTGCCTCCCCAACCTCGAATTACCATTTTTAACTGCTCGTTGGCTGCCAAAGCGAGTGGCAGTTTGACCATTTGATGGGACTCTAGCCTGTAAAGATGCGCTGCTTTGGCATGATATTGGCCGAACGTTAAAATAAGTTCCTTATCATTTTTCCAAACAGGTTTAGTACCAACCTGGCAGGGAATAATTTGAGAACTGTGGAAAAATTGCCCCGCAGCAGTCATCACATGAAGTTGACAGCCACTGCCTTGATATTGCCAGAACGCCAGCTTATCTGAGTCGGGGCTCCAACTTGGAAAACTAATACGAGAGTCGAAATGGTGTGCATTTAACTGATAGCCTTGCTTGTTGGCAATCACAAGGTGAGTAAAATCTTTAATGTAGGCAATGAGATCTTGGCTTTGGTGGGCATCAACGTCAAATTCAAGGCCTAGATCATGGCTAAGGCTCGAGGTTTCGTAGCGTGATGGTGTTTTTTCAGTCGGCGTTTGATTAAAAAAGGCGATTGCGCCAAAGCATAATACTGCCATAACGACGGCGCTAAAAGAGAAAAAACGGGACTTGGTTATTGTTTTTACGGGTTTTATCGTATGCTGAGACACCTTATCATGGCTTGTAAGTGGCGCGATAAAGCGATAACCCCGTTTGGGGATAGTTTTGATATAAATCGGATTTTTAGGGTCATCCCCAAGCACTTTTCGCAGTTTAGTCAGTAGCTGATAAAGGCTATTAGGTTCGACAACTGCGTGTTGCCATAGCTTCTCAGTAAGCCAATATTTCTCTAGTACTTCGTTATGATGCTCAATAAAAAGTGCGAGTAACCTTGCCATTTGTGGCTCAAGTTTTACGGTTTCTTGGCTTTGCCTATGTGTTAGGCAGTCTTGCTGGAGATCAAACTGCCAATGTCCAAAACAAACCATCTCTACTTCCTGTGCCTGCACGCTGAGTACCAATTTCAATAATCAAAGCCAATTGTTCCTATAACGTTAGCGTTTCTTAAGATTAAGTCAATGTTTATAAAGGTTAAGTCAGCTTTCTTCAGAAAAAGTTAAGAACTTTTTACGGCAAAGTTTGTTGCAATAGCAGGCATAACTCTGAGGAAAGTATGTATGAATAAAAGCAATAAATTTTGGCTTGGTTTAAGTTATCCCATGATGGCAGGAGCTGTACTTGCGGAACCTATCGTGATTGATGGTAAGTTAAATGAAGCGCAGTGGGGCTCTGCTACGCACTTTGAACAATTTGTTCAGGTTGTGCCTGTAACTTTGGCATCTGCCAATGACAAAATTACAGCAAAAGCCTTTGCAACCACCGACGGTGTTTATATTGGTATTAAAAACTTCCAGCATAAAGCCGAGCGTAAGCGACAATTCAATATCCATGACCGGTTTATGCAAGCTGACTTCAATCGGGTAGTTGTGGACTTTTCAGGTGATGGCAGCAGCGCATATCAATTCTCGGTGACATTAGGTGGCGGCTCGCAAGATGGTGTTGTAACCCCAAGCTTAAACGTGGATTACGATTGGGATGGGGACTGGCACTATGCCAATCACATTGACGATACGTATTGGAGCACAGAATTATTGATCCCTTGGCATACCGTGTCGTTTCAGCCGGGAGATGAGCAGGGGCTTAAAAACATTGGGGTTTCGGTACAATTATATGAGCTTAAAAGTAATTTTATCTATGCAAACCATGAGGATACAACAGCAAACAACGACTTTTTCTTGTCTATGCCAAAGATCGCAGCACACATTCCCGAACATTCTCAATTGGCATTTGTGCCTTACTTTGCGCATCAAGCTCAATTTGCACCTCTAAGCACGTCGCCTTCCGAGCGCCAGCACCAGTCCGATGTTGGTTTTGATTTATTCTACAAACCTTCTCATCATCAGAAGGTAAGTCTTGCTGTGAATCCTGACTTTGGTCAGGTGGATATCGATGATGTTGATGTGAATTATTCGGCCGTGGAAACGCTTCGCACCGATAAACGTCCATTTTTCACCCAAGATATCAGCCTGTTTGAAGTTGCTGCACTTGAAAGCACTAAGCTTATTCATACCCGTCGTATA
The DNA here is from genome assembly GCF_004103255.1 of Pseudoalteromonas sp. PS5. Classification (NCBI taxonomy): domain Bacteria; kingdom Pseudomonadati; phylum Pseudomonadota; class Gammaproteobacteria; order Alteromonadales; family Pseudoalteromonadaceae; genus Pseudoalteromonas; species Pseudoalteromonas sp. PS5. The sequence goes on along the minus strand of NZ_RCSQ01000069.1, from coordinate 1,498 downwards.
GGGGCATCAAGTGATGATGGTACACGTGCAATCACCCCCATAGATGCGGCGCTACGATTTGTACATAAAGGTAAGTTGGTACAATTTGGTACTTTTGCTGTGTCTGAGTCGGACTTTTCGGATGATATCGGTAAGCAGTTTTTTGCCGCAAGAGCTAATTATCGCACGCAAGATTGGCAAGCTGGTGTGCTTGCAACCAAAACAGACAGACCGTTTCTTGAGCGTGATGCCACAAGTTATGCCCTTGATGGTCAGTATCGTAGTGATACTTGGTCTTTCAAAGGTGCGCTATTACAAACTGAGATAAAAACACAAAAGCAATGTGTTACAGGTGAAGGTGTATCGCTAGAGGCGGAGTATCAACAGTCGTTACAGACAAAGTTTGCTGCTCGCTACTTTGCAGTGGATGACGAATTTGATAATCGTGATCTCGGCTATATGAAACGAAACGACTGGCAGGTGAGTGAGCTTTATGGTGAATACTCGATGCACCCAAAAGACAGCTGGTTTACCAGATTAAAGCAGTCACTCACATTAAGACATGAGCACAATAATGCTGGAACAGGCTTAGCGGCCAGACAAGCATATTTAGCGCAGTTTTTGCTGGCAAATGGTGGTCAGCTCAATCTCGGTCTAGATTATTACACCAGCGGTAAACAAGATAATTTAGGGCGAGGCACAGAGATGTTTGAAATGCCAAGTCGTACGGAGTCTCGGGTATTTTATCAAAGCCCTTATGTAGGAGATTTTTCTTGGGCTGCAAGTATAGAGCTTGATCAAGAGGGAATATCAGGCTCAGCACAGCAGTACGCCGTGGATTTGACGTGGATGCCACATTATAACTGGAACCTTAAGTTGAGTAATTTCTTTAGAAGCGGTGATGGCTGGCTAATGGCAAACGGGCACAACCGCTTGAGTGAATACGACAGAGATGAGTTTTCCAATAAATTTGAATTTAATGGCCGGATCACTGACAACCTTGAGCTTAGTGGTTCGCTACAGTGGACGGTACTTGAAGCGCGAAGTAAGACAATTTATCAACTTACCAATGGTGATCTTCGCGAAGTTCATGGTGACACGAGTTTTGACGATAGGCGCTTGGCGAGCCAGATAAAACTGCGTTATCGAATGGGGGCATATTCAGACATTTTTTTAGTGTATCAACGAGGAGGAGCAAACTTTTCGACACTTGAAAAGTCTCAGGTCGGGCGCAGAGATTGGTTTGGTAGTGTTGCCGATTTATGGCAACAGCCAGTGCAAGACTTAGTGACGTTTAAGGTGCGATATTTATTTTAAATCACTAGAGCTGTGTTCCCCCGGCTCTAATACCAATTTTCTTAATTAAGTGGTCTATGTTGAGGCGAGAAAATCTTGTCGATAACCCCGCTACCGCGTCCTGCTATCGCCAAGGTACCTACCTCCGTGTAGGCAAGGCAAAAATTTTGCTATTTAGTTGTTCTAAATAAGAAATTTTTAACGCAGTTAGCGTCAGATTTAC